>CALARN010000096.1 GCA_937889205.1 uncultured bacterium | reverse complement strand
CGGCGTTATTTCAATTTGATACTTTTTTAAATAATCACTTACAGGAGGGAAGAAGCCTTTATCACTACCGGTAACCTTCCAACCCATATTTTTAAACATCACGGCCACACCAGATGTTGTTATTCCACAAATCCCAATAATGTGAACCCATTGTTGCATATATATAAGGCTAATAATTGTGATTAGTATATCAAAAATATGAGTAAAAATCTGTCTGACAAAATAATCTACTTAAGCAAAGTGCTTTCATGGCTTAAAGCAAAAATTTAGATAGCTACAGTCTATTTTGATTTGTTAATTATCTTTTTCTACATTTGATAAGCTATCTACATTTTGACAACACCATCTCTAGTTGTTAGCTTAATAGGAATATACAATAGCTTGTGCTTTTATGATTTGCCCCTTTTGTCATAGCAAAAAATCAAGAGTAGTCGATAAAAGAGACAATCCCGATACGGGGGTAACCAGAAGGCGTCGTGAGTGTTTGCATTGTAAAAAACGCACCACTACATATGAACGCTGTGAAACAATAAACTTAAATGTTTTGAAAAGGAGTGGAAAGATTGAAGAATTTGATCGCGAAAAACTTAAAAGAGGAATACTTAAAGCCGTTAAGAAAAGACAACTCGCCGAAGAACACATTGAAGAGCTAGTAAACGATATTGAGTTAAAACTTCTAAATCGCAATACTACAACAATTAAATCAACAGAGATAGGTAAAATGGTACTTTGTAGACTTAAAAAACTTGATACAGTTGGATATCTACTGTACGCATCTGTATATAGAGATTTCAATTCTATCCATGATTTTGAACAAGCAATAGTAGATCTTAAAAACTAATTAACATTTTTATTATGTCACAAAAAATCGAAACTCAACTTACAGAAAATGCATTAACAATTGCATCAAAAAGATATTTAAAAGTAGATGCTAAAGGCAACCCAATCGAAACACCAAGCGAAATGTTTTACAGAATTTCAAAATTTATTGCTAAAGCTGAAACTGACATTTCAGATAAGAAGAAAGGCTTTAATATTCCTAGTGAAACAGAGGTAAATGAGGTTATCGAACAATTTTACTCAGTTCAAGCGAATTTAGAATTTTTATCTGGCATGCCCTTACTTGATAGAGGTAAAGAAGACTTAGTTGCTGCATGTTACGTGATGCCTATACATGATAGTGTTGAGTCAATATATGGCACGCTTGCAGAAACTGTAATTTTGCATCGCAGAGGTGCCGGAATTGGTTACGATTTTTCTGAAGTGCGCCCCGAACACAGCTTAGTAAAAACTACAGGAAGAGAAGCAAGCGGTCCAATATCATTTATGAGACTATATGACTTTTCTTCTGAAGTTATTATGAATCGAGGAGCAGTAAGACATGCCGGGCATATGGGTATTTTAAGTATTGAGCATCCTGACATTGAAAAGTTTATTACTGCAAAACACGATTATTCACAGCTGACTAATTTTAATATTTCAATATCGATTACCGATAACTTTATTAAAGCTGTTGAAAATAACACTGAATACGAATTAAAACACGAAGGCAAAGTTTTTAAAAAATTGAATGCTAGGTCGATGCTTAAGAAAATTGCTCAAAGTATCTGGCACAGTGGTGAACCTGGTTTTATCTTTATTGATGAAGTTAATAGACATAATCCAACCTTAAATGTTGGGCTAATGACTGCAACAAATCAATGCGGCGAGCAACCATTGTTACCTTACGAAGCTTGTAATTTAGGCTCAGTAGTTTTACCAAAATTTGTAATTACAGAAAAATTGACTACTAAAGTTGATGTTGATGAAAAAATAAATTGGAAACGACTAGCTGAAGTCGTTAAGATTGGAGTAAGGTTTTTAGATAACACTATTACCGTAACACATCATTTACTTCCTAAAATTGAAGAGATGGTTAAATATGGAAATAGAAAAATTGGCTTAGGTGTTATGGGGTGGGCAGATATGCTTTATTTGCTTGAAATTCCATATAACAGTGAACAAGCAATTAAACTTGCAGAAAAAGTTATGTGTTTTATTGAAGAAGAGGGGCATAAAGCTTCGCAAGAGTTAGGCAAAATTAGAGGCGATTTCCCCAATTTTAAAGGTTCATTATGGGATCAGAAAGGTTATAAAAACATGCGAAATGCCACTGTCACTACTATTGCACCCAATGGTACAACTAGTTTATTAGCAGATTGTAACGGTGGCATTGAACCCTTCTTTGCTCTGGGATATGTTAGAAAAAATATGGAGACTATGGATGGCGCCGAATTAATATATGCCAATAAATACTTAGAAAAAAAATTAAAAGATGAATGGTTATATGACAAAGAATTAATGAAAGAGATTATTAAAGAAGGTACCATCGGAAAATATAAAAAGCTACCTGACAGAATAAAAAAGGTATTCGTAACAGCTTTTGATGTTGAGCCTGAATGGCATCTGAAAACGCAAGCTGCTTTTCAAAAATATACAGATAACGCAGTTTCTAAGACCATAAATCTTACTGAAGAAGCAACTGTAGCTGATGTTGAAGAATCTTTTAAACTAGCTGCTAAACTTAAACTCAAGGGTTTAACGATATATCGAGATAAAAGCCGAGATGTACAAGTACTTAACTTAAATAATAAATAACTTTTACTATTAATAATATGTCGGAGAATTTAGATAATGACACAATGCTTAACATTGATGACCTGCCCCAACCTGTTTTTTCAGAAAACTCATTAGCAATATTATCTAAAAGGCATCTATTAAAAGATGTTAATGGTAATACAGCCGAAACACCTACCCAAATGTTTTTAAGGGTAGCAGCAGCTATTGCACAAGAGGACGAAAAGTATGTCAAAGGAGCACCTGCCAGAAAACAAAAAGCAGTAACTAAAGTAACGAGAGATTTCTATACTGTTATGGCAGAAAATAGATTCTTACCTGGTTCAAGAGTGCTTTACGAGGCCGGGAACAAAATTGATGGAACTGGACAATTAGCTTCATGCTTTGTGCTTCCTATTGAAGACAGTTTGGAACAAATATTTCAAACTATGAAAGAAGCAGCGATGGTTCAAAAAAATAACGGTGGCACAGGATTTAATTTTTCACATATAAGACCAAAAGGAGATGATGTTGGGGGCACAAAGAATGTAGCCGCAGGTCCTATTCATTTTATTAAGACTTTCTCACAAGCATTTGATCAAATTCTTCAAGGCAAAAAACGCGGTGGAGGTAATATGGCAATTTTAAATGTCAGCCACCCAGATATAGTTGATTTTATCAATTTAAAAAAAGAAGATGAAACAATTAGAAATTTTAATATTTCGGTTGGTATAACTGATAAATTTATGGAAGCCGTCCGTGATGACGAAAACTTTGATTTGATAAATCCAAGAAATAAAGAAATAGTTAATACAGTAAAAGCTCGCGAACTATTTGATATGATTTGTGAGCGAGCTTGGGAATCTGCTGATCCTGGTTTGTTTTTTCTAGATACTACTCAAAATGCTAATCCAACAAAAAATTTAGGTATTATTGAGGCGACTAATCCATGCGGTGAAGAGCCTTTAAGAGCTTATGAGTCATGTAATTTAGGAGCAATAGTCTTACCCACTCATGTTATTCAACGAGGTAAGAAGTTTGAAATCGATTGGGAAATGATGAGAAAGACTATTGAAGTGGGCGTTCATTTTTTAGACAACATGATAGATTTAAGCCAGTTCCCTCTAGATAAAATTCAAGAGGAAGTATATAAGACAAGAAAGCTGGGATTAGGCGTCGTCGGTTTTGGTAGCTTATTATACAAACTAGGTATTCCCTATAATTCTGATGAAGCCGTAAACCTAATGCGAAAAATCATGCTGTATATAGAAACAGAAGGTTTAGTTGCCTCAGAAGAATTAGCTAAAGAAAGAGGAGTCTTTAGTGGCTTTAAAGGCAGTAAATGGGATGAACTTGGTAAAAAAATTAGAAATGCAACTATTACCACTATTGCACCGACAGGAACTTTAAGTCTTGTGGCTGATACTTCAAGTGGTATTGAACCCATATTTTCATTAGTCTATAACCGCTCAAGTTTTTATCAAGACGATGGAAAAAATGTTAAGAAATCGCTACTATATGTTGATAAGGAATTTGAAAAATATGCTAAAGAACAAGGCTTTTACAGCGAACAACTCATGCAAGAAATTGCTGATAATGGTGGCAGATTAACAGGGCTAAGTAGTGTTACAGATGAAGTTAAAAATATATTTGTTACTACGCATGATATAAGCCCTGAATGGCATGTGCAAATGCAGGCGGCAGCACAAGAGAATGTTGATGCCGCAGTCTCAAAAACAATTAATCTTGCTCATACAGCTACGGTAGAAGATATCAGACAGGCATATATATCTGCATGGAAGACAAAATGT
>CALARN010000095.1 GCA_937889205.1 uncultured bacterium | reverse complement strand
ATAACATTTTATTTGTCTTTTAGGTATATATATACCAGGCCCAGAAAGATAAGTTTGTGCCACACTATCATAATAACCAAATTTTCGTGATTCTGGCAGTATTTCAAAATCGCAATGGTTGCTAGTTACAATTACATTTGAAGCTTCTTGATCAAATTCTTGAGAATACTGAAACATCTCAACTATAGAGCGTTGTAACGCTTGAGGACAACTTAAATTTTGAGGTAATTGTGAAATATTACCTTGCCCCATCACAATGTTTGCGAAATCAAAATCCTCATCAGTTTCAATTAGTGGCACTAAACCAGCTGCCGAAACCATATCCTTTCTTTCCATACCCAGAGGATGCACAAAATCTGTAAGATAACGATCTACCTGCCTAGAATTATATCGCCTTAGTTCTTGTAATGATTGACTTGGTAAACCTGTTTCACTATGCATTTCTATAATTATCTAATTTATATTTTCTTCCAAACATTTAATCCAGCTTTTCTTAAATCCATTCTATATACTGCTAAGCCATATTTATCGCGTAATCTCACAAGATTCGCTAAGTTTTGTGGATGCACCGCCTTGTCTAAATCAATTCTTAATATCTCACGAATTTCTGTTGCTAATTTTTTCGATTCTTCATATGACTCTCGAGAATTATCATCAAGAATTCTTTTTGGGGTATTCTTCGTTCTCACGAGCATATTTACATGAGTAGTTCCAACAAGTATTGAGGCATTTGCTTGCTCAAAATCCTCATCGCTTCCCTCTGTTAAAAGTGCTAATACATCTTGAGGACTAAAATTATCTGAGCCTCGAGCTAAAGTCTCAATTGTTGTTTCCGGCTTATAATTATTTTCTTGCATATCTAACACTCCGGGGGGATGAGAATGAACAATTGCCTGCATTTTAAACCCTTCAGGCATCTCCATCACCGGTCCAGATGAATAATAACGGTTTATACAACTATATGTGCCATTTCTTAGTGGTTCGTTTAGAATATATATCCCTTCTCCATCTGTAGCAACAACCTGCTCAGTCTCTTGATCATAAAGACCCGAATGTTCAGCCATTGTCACCATACTATTAGCAAATGTGTCGGGGCAATATATATCTTGAGGTGCGTCTGTTAATTCCATTTCACCACTTAATACACTAGCAAAATCTACAAGAGCATCTTTACCTCCCAAATGTATAAATTGCTCAGGGGTTATTACCTCTGGATTCCGCAAAATATTTCCTTGTTCTTGTGTTAAAGCCCTTTCATGCAGGCGCTTCGCAGTCTCTCTCTCTTTATCATAGATTTCATCAAGAGGCAGCGGTTTAACAGGTACGAAAGGCTTAAACTCTTGCAAATTACCACCCATTAATATTTTATAATATTTTAAATCCGGCTAAAAATAATGCTTCGCTACCGTTCATAATTGCCTTACCTTCCATCTGTACTTTTCCCATTTCAAGCACTCCATCTTTTAATACCAAATATATTTTCTTGTTTTGCTTGATAAGGCTTCCCACCATACCTTGAACATCATTTCGGCTATCTAGCTTAGCTTCATAGATTTTCACTCTTTTAGTCTTACCCTGAACTTCCACCTCTACCCAAGCAATTGGCCAAGGGTTAAATGCTCTAATCATGCGTTCTGCCAATATAGCATCTGTATCTTTAGTAATTTGCGCCTTTTCTTTAGCAATATCTGACTGCCATGTTGAAGTGGCCTTGTCATGATCTTGCTCAACAGCTTCAATCTTGCCATCAAACCATAAAGGCAATACCTCGTTTAATAAGTCTATTCCTACATCCGCTAAGCGCATTCTCAAGGTATAGGCAGTATCCTCAGGTTTAATATCCTCTTGCTTACTTGCAACTACAGCGCCATCATCTAACCCTGGGGTCATAACAGGAATGCTAACGCCCGTTTGTGTGTATCCTTTCAAAATTGCCATTTGTGCCGGTACTGCTCCTCGTAAATCAGGAAGTAGCGAGCCATGCACATTGAGGCATTTGTATTTAGGGTAATCAATAATGCTAGCAGGAATTATCTGTCCATAATCGGCTACAAGAATAAACTCGGGCTGAGTATCAGCTAGTATCTGCTCGGCTTCTTTGCGTAGCTTCACAGGCTTAAAAACAGGTATGTTACTTCCGGTATCAATAAGTTCTTGCATTACCGGGCAAGCTGTTAATTGTTGCTTTCTGCCTGCCGGTTTATCCGGCTGTGTTACTACAGCAACAACATCCAGAAGGGGCATCTGTAATATGCCTTGAAGGATTTTTACTGCAAAGTAGCCTGAACCAAAGAATACTGTTTTTATTTTCATAATTTTACAAAACTAGCGATTAACTTATTACGCTTTATATTATAAAACATTGTACAACAATTAAGAAATATTTAATTTCTAACTGTTATGCTACGATAATTTAATGAACAAGATCATGACCATAAAAATCTCAGAGCAACTAGACCGCATAGAATCTGCGCTAACTCATGTAGTCACTAAAGACGAATTCCATGAGGAAATATCTAGAATAGATAATCGTCTTGAAAAAGTAGAAATTAGACTTGAGAACCTAGAAACCAGGCTAGAAAACTTAGAGGCTAGACTAGAAAACTTAGAGGCTAGACTAGATAACTTAGAGGTTAGACTAGATAACTTAGAGGTTAGACTAGAAAACTTAGAGGCTAGACTAGATAACTTAGAGGTTAGACTAGATAGCTTAGAGGTTAGACTAGATAACTTAGAAGCACGAATTGAGATTTTAGAAAAGAAGTACACTAGCTTAGAAAAAATTACAAAAAAGACATTAATAAAAATGATTTCAATGTCTGATGATATAAGTAAGATTGGCACAAAAGAGAGCCAGATTACCAGGCTCAATGTTGATATAAATCAGTACAAAGATTTACTCGTAAGCGTTACTAGTAATTACAGCAACACTATACCCTTCATTGAGAAACGCCTCGATAGTATCGACAATAAAGTAAATCGCTTTGAAGAGGAGATGGCAATTTGGAGAATATATTTTAATAAAGAACGCCCTTAGTAGAACATTTCAAAATATATTTGCTCTGCGGGAACACCTTTTGCCTTTAATCTATCTGAGACATCTTTAACCATTTCATTTGATCCGCAGACATAACACTCTATATCAGTATCTTTTAACTCATCAATAAATTTAGTGATTCTTCCGCATGAGCCTTGCCAGCTCTCTGTGGGTTGAGTTAAGCTTACTTGAAAGATGAAGTTTTCATGCATGACATCTAGCATTGCTAAGTCTTGCTTACCAAAGATTTCTTCTTCATATCTAAAGCCTGCATAAAGATACATCATACGGGGAGACTTCAAGTTAGTTAGCGCATGCTCTGCCATAGACATAAATGGGACAATGCCCGTACCTGTACCAAAAAAGTAAACTGGCTTTTGTGCATCTACATAGTAAAAGTTTCCTAAGGGAATAAGCATCTCAACGCTATCACCCACTTGCGCACTCGCAAAAAATTGTGAACCGGGCCCTCCTCTTTTCGTATCTGCAATAAAATCTACATAGCTTTTGCCGGGGATCGATGCTATTGAATAACTGCGTTTTGTGTTTTCTGCAACTGTAATTGTGGCAAACTGACCCGGCTCAAATTCAAATACACTGCCATCTGGGTTAACCATCCTTAGCAAATATGTGTCTTTAGCAACTTCAGTTTTATCACTAATAGTTGCCATGATTTTTTGAAATTTCGGCATAATACTTATGTAAAAATTTTTAGATACTTAATAATACAGCACCGGCAAATGCCAAGACTGCTGCAAATATTTTACGCTTAACGTCTTTAATTTCTTTGAGGAAAATGATTCCTAATATGACAACGATAACAGTGCCTAAATTATTCACTGGAACAATAACAGTTTTTTCGGCAAGTGCAAATGCTTTAATCAAAAGATAGTAGCCTGTTGCTGAAAAAATACCCATAATCAATTGGCTTTTCCAGTTAGTTTTAATTTCAGATCTAATCTCTTTAATACTCACCCTTGCTAATGGAATCATAAATAAGCCCCCTAGAAAGTAGGCAAAAAATGCATAGAGACTAACAGAAAAATTTGCTGAATTAGATGCATCCAGCATTAAGGCAATCGTATATACCACAGAGGCAAGAATCTGGAGTTTAACACCCTTTCTGTTAACTGTCTTGTTTTTCCATGCCTTGCCTATTAATACTATGTTGCCTACTAAAAGCAGAGCAATTCCAGCAAGTTTAAATACTGTAACTTCT
>CALARN010000094.1 GCA_937889205.1 uncultured bacterium | reverse complement strand
GCTGCCTTTAGTACGATGCTACTTAGTGTAAGAGCTGGGCAAATCGAAATTGCCATACTTTCCGGTGCTTTAGCCGCGGGTATCTTAGGCTTTGTTCCTTTTAACTTCCCACCTTCGAAAATCATGAGTGGTACAGCAGGTACAACCGGCTACGGATTCATCCTCGCAGTCTTAGCAGTTATTAGTGGAGCTAAAATTACATCTGCCTTGATGCTACTCAGCATCCCTGTAATTGATATGGTCTGGGTTATGATTTATCGCTTCGTTAAATTAAAAGATACACCTTTTTTTAAAAGGCCGTTTGTTGGTGGCAAAGTACATTTACATCACCGCCTCATGGGGCTTGGGCTTAATCAAAGTCAAGCCTTATGGCTTGAAATTTCGATTATTAGTATTATTGCTATATTAGCTTTCGCAATAAGTGGTTTTAGCGATAACTTCGTAGCATTAATCGGTATTATTGCGTTATTAATTGTGCTGTTTACTGTTATTAGTATTGTTAGCAAAAGAAGGAAATCCACAGAGAGTATAAAAAAGGATGAACCTCCACAACCACCAATGATTACCGACGATCCAACACCTGAGCAGAAATATGCTTATTAATTAGTTATTCCATTTTCCTCTAAATCTGCTATAATCTTTGTGTTTTAAAAGGTCATTTACAACCTTACATTAACGCTCTGTGGGCCGATAGCTCAATCGGTAGAGCAACGGCCTCTTAAGCCGTTTGTTCCGGGTTCGATCCCCGGTCGGCTCACCAAATTAAAGCCTATTTACACATTCCCCTACCTGCCATAACTCCAGTTGCAGCAGCACCTGTAATTGAGCCAGAAAGGCCAGCTGCGTCTCCAGCTACATAAAGATTCTTAATTCCTGAAGTTTGCATATCAGTATCGGTTTGAAATTTTGTTGTTCTAAACTTTACTTCAGGAGCATATAGAAGTGTTGAGCCGGAGTTAATACCAGGCATAATTGCATCAAGCTGTTCTAAGCCTTCAAGAATATTTCTCAAGACTCTGTATGGTAGCGCCATGGCTAAGTCACCCGGAGTGACATCCATTAAAGAAGGCTGTATCAAAGATTTCTGAATTCTAGTCCAGGTACTTCTTTGTCCTCTTTTTAAATCGCTTAGTCTTTGTATTAAAGGTTTACCCCCTCCAATCGTAGAAGCTACCTGTGCGATAGATTTTGCATAGGCAATTGTATTTTCTACAGGATCAGTAAGCTTTACCTCACATAAAAAAGCAAAGTTTGAATTTTTTGAAATATGGTTTGAGTTTGAGTGACCATTTACACAAATAAAATCATCATATTTTTCTATCGCTACCATGCCGTTAGGACAAGGGCAGAAAGTTCTCACAATATCATCAAAAGTTTTTGTGCGAATTTTAAAAACAGCTTCGTACATCAAATCAGAAAACTTCTTCATCACAAATGCTGGAAACTCGACTCTAACACCCACTTCAACGATGTCATAAATATATTTAATTTCATATTTCTTAGCCATTTGCTGCAACCAAACTGCATTAATTCTACCGGGGGCTAATAGTACTTTTTTTGCATGCATAATTTCACCTGCTTGATCAACTACGCCGGTAATTTTGTCATTTTCAATTACTAAATCTGTAATTTTTTTATTAGCAAATAATGTTACACCCTTTTTCTCTAAATCATCTTGAAAGGTTTTCATTACTGCACTCAATTTATCTGTACCGGCATGTCTAATTCTTCTTGGTACTAAATCAATATCATTTTTCTGGGCTTCTTCAATTAATTTATTAACTTCATCCATATTCTTTGGGAAATACTCACTGTCTACACCGTACCCGGTAAAGACCTCGTCAACATAATCTAAAATTACTTGATATTCGTTTGGCGTTATTAGATGAAAGGCTTTTTCGTGAGAAAGGGTTGGTGAAAAATGCATCTTACCATCTGAGAATGTTCCAGCACCACCAAAACCAGACATTACCTCTTTCTTAGTCCTTTTTTCAACCCTATTACCCATATCAATTAGGGCAATTGTTTCCGACTTTTTTTTAAGTTTTACTATCTCTAAAGCTGCAAACATCCCCGCAGGGCCCGCTCCAACAACTATATAGTCAAATTTTGCTTTCATGAAATGTGGATAATAAGAAATATTAGGCATATAATTATTACACATAAATGAAAATTTAAATAATACTATTAAACTATTTATGAATAACCCTTTACTTGCTGCTTTCTCGGGAATAACCTCTATGCTTGGTTGGGGTAGTTCAGATTTTTTTGTTAAAATTGCCACCACAAAGTTACATGAATTCGCCATACTTTTTTGGTCTCAAATATTTGGAGCGATTCCACTTCTCATATATTTAATAATTTCTGGAAATGCCTTCAATTTTAATATTTCAAGTTTGCCACTAATTCTTATATTTGCTCTTTTTTACGGGGCAGGCTACGCCTTATTCTACAGAGCTATCAGTATTGGAAATGTATCATCAGTATCCCCTACTTTATCTGCCTATGGCGGCGGCGCTGTATTAGTCTCTGTCTTCATCTTTGGTGAATCGTTAGCTTTGAGCACAATAATCGCTCTTTTTGTCTTGTTTGTCGGCGTAATCTTAATGTCGATTGACTGGCAAGACTTTAAAAAGAATAATAATAAACTCTTTTTAGCAGCAGGCATTGCAGAGGCCTTAATTGCACTAGTCATTTTCTCTTTCTGGTATCCGCTATGGGATAGTAGGTTTATTGATAATCCTGACTGGTTCTCTGATGTAATCGTCTTAAGATTTGGTATGGCCTTAACCTTTCTCATGATTGCATTAATCTCAAAAGCAAAATTATTACCCCAAAAAGGACAGCATAAAGATTTTAGCGTATTTAAATTGCTCTTAGCTATTGGATTACTTGACGGTATAGGCTTCTTAGCATTTAACTTAGGCT
>CALARN010000093.1 GCA_937889205.1 uncultured bacterium | reverse complement strand
AAAATCAGCGTCGTCATATAGTGAAGATGAACTAGCTAACTTACCGAGTAAACAGACTTGGGAAATGCTTACTAATTTGCTATATCAGACAGTGCTGCCTTTGGCAAAGTCTACGACGTTTTGCCTAGATTTATTGTTTACTTTGTTGACGTCTACGTCCGACCAAAGGCGAAAGATATCTATTCTAGATTCAGAGAAATGCTTAACTACTAGCTATGCTTTGCTATTCAAGTCTCCAGAAGTAATTATACGAACAGTTATTTTTGATATGGGGGTAGAGCGTTGGGTAATATCGAATTTTATTAATCAGTATCTTGAAGGCTCGTACTCTCCAAAACAAATAGCGTCTAATGATGAATATTACTATTCGCAAGAAGCATGTAGACGGCATGTGGCGGATATGTATGAAGTATACAATTCTTTCCGCTCTAGAGTATGTGAGAGATTTAGAAAACTGTCCAATAGTCAAGCGTCAAAGAATAAATGGCAGAAAGAACAGTTCGGTCTTACTTCTGAACAGGGTGATAACGAACATAACTACTTCCTATCTGTAATTAGAGCTATTGATAAACTTCATCCAAATAAGGGAACGCTAGCCGAGTATGTTATGCAGTGGCTAGCTAATTCCGCGGGGTCTTCTTTTACTATTTATACAGGTGAAGCTTTTAATCTATCAAGACCTGTCCGCAAAGAAATACATGAAGGGAAACTCAATGTAAATAATAAGGGTTATGATCTAGATAATGCTGTTAATATACCCGCCCCCGAAGAGATAACTATAAATGCCGAAGATACTACTATTATAGTAGGTGTTATGGGGACTGTACAGCATTTGAGTGAAATCTCTCTAACTCTATTATTACATGGGTTTCCTATCATACCAACTCCCAAGTTAATCGACGATCTAACACGACATATGAAAAGTGAAGGTCTTGATTATAATGATTACGCAGTAAAAATGCCGGATTTTGATGATATTCCTGCTATTCTTCCATTGTCTCGTTCTAGTAGGAAAAACACAGAATCACAGCGCCGTCGCAAAGACATTCTCAAGATGAGAAAAGGATCGTAAGTATGCTAGATCTTAATATCTATGAACCTACTAGGGCACTAGTCCCCAATTCCTCTAGTATTACTGTATTAGAGCAATCACCGATCACCCAATTTACTCATTTGGTTACGTTTCAATTTAGATACGTAGTGCATCGTCAATTCAAGGGTTTCTTTACCCCTGTAGTATTTGATGTTGAGTTTGGGTTTACAGAATCTGACTCTGATGATGTATCTACTAGAAATTATCTGTATAGTATTGCAGAGCCCTTCATTGAAGGGGCACTGTTTATGAATCATACTTCTTCTTTCATTGTTGATATGTTGAAAGGGCAGGAAGCAGGATTTAATCGTAAAACCGTACTAGAAGATATCCGTAAAGAAGTAGTAGATGAGGATAAGCTGTGGTATTCAGACTGGCTTACCCCTCCACCTACTCGTCAGAGTCAACGAATTGTCGTGTATGATCTAGATTACACTCTTTCTATGCTTGATCCTCAAAATGTAGTAGAAAGTTTCCCTACTTGGATTGCTAAAAAATTCCCTAAGTTTAATGAAAAGCATATCTTTAGTAGTAAGATCGTATCGGG
>CALARN010000092.1 GCA_937889205.1 uncultured bacterium | reverse complement strand
TAGAAAATGCAAAATTACAACCAGGACAGATACCTTTTCCTTTAAAAAGCCTACCTTTATATATTCCAGAAATTCGTTACCCATTTGAATTAGCAAAGATTTTGGGGGAGCATGAATATATTAACCCCTTTCTAGAAAAATTAATTGAAAGAAGAGATAAAATTCCGCTAAGAAGATTCCCTAAAGATATTCCTTTGTCCTCTCTTGATGGGCATTATCTCCCAGTTTCGGTAGCTGGTGCGATGTTGTCGCGAAAGCATTTGAGGGATGGTAATATTGATGCGAGTCAACATTATTCACCTAGGTTTAATTCAATTCTAGGTCTATTTCATGATGGCCCCGAAGATGACATCTTTTCACTCGCAGAAATTGAAGATATAAAATCTAAAGAAGTTAATGGTCAGTTAGCAACTGCTGTCAGAACATTCACACGAAACGGAACCCATAATAATCCCAATATTCAAGAGAAGAATGGAATTTATCGAACCTACGGTGAGCAACTTGGTGAAGTTCCCAACCTTGCCTTGATGAAATGGATAGATATTTCAATTACTTGCCTGGGTGATATGTTAAATGGAGTTCAAAGACCAACGATTGATAGATATGTTGAAAAGCAAAGCATTGTCTTACAAGCAATGGGGAATATTTTACTAGAGAGAGCAGGGAACCTGCTCTCAATTGATCAGTCTATAGAAGCTTAACAATTAAGGTTGAAACAATTCATCTGTTGGTAAAAAGTTTACCGAATTTATTTCATCAAATTGTTTGAGAGTATTAACTAATGCACTTGCTAATATGCCACCTCTACAAGAGCCTCCACTTGTAAATTGTAATGGATCAGAAATCTCAACTGTGGCAATTTTATTTGTAACTGTAATTTCATCAATAGATAACTTTGCTTTTCTTGCCGCATAGTCAGGGTCTAGATAATCTGCAATTAATCCCGTATTAAGCTCGGTTGCCGTTAACTCGTTTGTCAGTAGAAGCTTCGCAGTATTAAGAAAAAGATTGTCGTCATTTTTTACTTGTCTTAAGACAAAATCTTTTGCAGAGCAGTCCATTACATCTGGGTCGCTTTTGTAGTTTTTGTAATACAACTTAATTGTTATGTATTCATTGGAATTGGTGGGGTTAACAGATGGAGTAACAGTTATTGGTTGTTGTTTGATGTCCTGTTCAACATTCGTAATTCTTTCGTCAATGCTCAGGACTTCATTATGAATACTGTTGATGGCGCCGAAAGAAATGAACTGCATTATAATTAATCCTATCAGCAAAATGAATACCGCTGTTATGCCAACAATTTTGAATAATTTACTCATAATATTTCAGCTAAAAATTAAATAGTAGCAAAAATTGCCAAGACTAGAGAAACGATAACTGCGAAGATAAATAGCAGTGAGCCTGCTATTGCGGCAATTATTAAAGCAACTTGTCTAGAGTCTTGTTTCTTGCTCATTAATAAATGATAGCAAAAGCGCTTAGTGTTTGGTAGTAATTTTTGAGTAGCCAAAGACCATAAAGAAAAGCATAGTCGCAACTACAACTATGGTAGCACCTGAGGGGGTATTTAAATAATATGAACTAATAATGCCAATTAGCGATGCTAACAAGCTAATGATAATGGCATTAGGAAACATCTGCTTAAAGCTTTTAGAGATGAGTTTGGCGCTTGCTGCCGGAACAAGAAGCAGTGCCGCCACCATAACTATACCGACTGATTTTATAGCCACAATAGTAGCTATACTTATGGCAATGTTGATCAGGTACTCATAAAGATTAGTATTAATGCCACGAATGCTTGCAGCTTCTGCATCAAAGGCCACATAAAGCAACTTGCGATAGAATATCATCATTATTAAAGCAGAGATAATTAAAACGACAATGTTAACGATAATGTCTGCCCAGGTAACGCTTAGTAATGAGCCAAAAAGATAACTGAATAAGTCAGGTCTGTATCCGGGGAATAAGCTTAATAGAATGATGCCAATTGCGAACATAAAAGTATAAATTATACCAATCAAAGTATCGTCTGCAAGGTTACTGTGTTTCTTCAAGTACGTAATAGCAATGGCAAGAGTGATGCCCGCAAGTAGGGCTAGGGGTAAATAGCTCCAGCCCAATAATATACCAATTGCAATTCCGGTTAAAGAAGCATGGGCAACTGCATCACTTAGGTATGCTTGTTTTCTTAAGACTACAAATATACCCCAAATTGCGCACAGAACTGCAACGATAACGCTAGCTATTAAAGCTCGTTGCATGAATCCAAGTTGAAAAACACTTATTATATCCATTATATTTTCATTAATTGATGTTCTTTAACTACTTCTTTTGCTTGTCCATAAACACCAGTTCCGTGGTTAAGGTAGAGGGCGTTGGCATTTTCTAAATTAATAATACTTAAGTCGTGAGTAACAAAGATAATGGTTTTGCCATGTTCAGCTTCTAAATTCTTAAGTAAAGCTATCAAATCGAATTCTGTTTTATGATCTAGGTTATTAAATGGCTCATCTAAAATTAAAATCTCAGGATTAGTAACCAGTGCTCTTGCTATTAGGGCTTTCTGTAGTTCACCCCCAGATAGTTCCGAGATTTTCTTGTTAATTAGCTTCTCTGCATTAAAGATTTTTAAATGTCCTAAAATACCAATATTGCAATGTGTTTTTTGATTACATTCTAAGGCTATCATCTCATTAACAGTAATGGGGAAGCTTCTATCAATACTACTATATTGGGGCACATAGCCAACATGTTCGGCAATTGCTTTGCTATCTAATGGCTTACCAAATATCCTAATTGTGCCAGTATGGGGCTTCAAGGTGCCGATTAGCGTCTTTACTAAAGTGCTTTTTCCTGCTCCATTGCTGCCAATAATGTAGCTAATTTTATGAGCAGCGATATCACAAGTCAATTTTGAGATAACAGTATTATCCTTGTATCTAAGCTCTAAGTTTTTAATTGAAAATGCTGGGTTATCCATTAATTACTCAATGCTTTAGTTATAGTATCTACATTATATGTCATCATTTCAATAAAGCTACTATTTGCTACACCTAACGGGTTTAGTGTTTCAATCTTAGCTCCATAATCAGCGGCTAGCGCTGCTACTACTGCATCAGATAATTCAGGCTCTCTAAACAATGTCTTGATATTGTAAGTATTAATAACTTCACCAACTTCTGCTAAATATTGAGCGGTTGGTTCGTTGCCGGGAAAGGGGTGAACTGTCGCTACAATTTCAAGCCCTAAGTCGTTTGCGAAATATTGATAGGCATTATGAAAAGTTATGATGCCATTCGTGGGTAGGTTAGCTAACTTTGCAACCGCTGCTGTTCTGGCCTTATCTAATTCTTTATTATATGTAGTTGCATTTGCAAGGTAGTAGTCTTTGTTTCCAGCATCTATGCTTGCCAATTCTTCTGCAATACGATTGACCATTATTTTTGCATTTGTATAAGATAGCCAATAATGGGGGTCGTAGTTTTCGTCTTCGTCGTGCTCTTCTTCCTCTTCATGCTCCTCCTCATCTTCGTCATGTTCATGGTCTGAAATTAGTAAATCGATATCTTGTGAGAGGTCAATGGTTTTATATTCTGTGCTAATCCCTGATTGCAACATTGTTAAAGCCCAATCATCTAGGTTCTGCCCAATCATAAACGCTATCTTAGTGTTATTAAGTTTGGCTAAATCAGAGGCCATCGGTTCATAAGTATGTGGGCTTGAGCCATCAGGAAGCACTGTTATAGTTTCAACATATTCACCACCCACCTGTTTAACTAGGTCGGCTAAAGGTCTAATTGATACAGCTACTTTTATTTTGTCGCCAGAATCTGTATTCGTGGCAGGATTACTAATGAACAAGAGGGCAACAACTGCGATTATTAAGACTGGAATAATTAAGAATCTTTTCATCAATATGTATTTATTAATTGTTTAACTATAGCAAAGTTGTCAAATACTATAACTCTCTTGATGAATGAGCAAATGACGTAGCTGTAATTAAAGCTGGTGGACCTGAACGGACTCGAACCGTCTGCCTCTGCAATGCGAATGCAGTGTTCAACCAGTTAAACTTCAGGCCCAATTAACATTGGTGGCCGCAACAGGAATCGAACCTGTGACCTTTCGAATGTGAATCGAACGTTCTACCAACTGAACTATGCGGCCAAAGAAAAATAGACAGATGAAATTATACCGCACATGCCTTATCTAAAACAATCTCTCTTTATGGTTCTGAGATGCCGGTTACATTAAATAACAAGGTGTCTGGTAGTCTGCCCGGACCAATTAATGTTATGTCTGGATTCGAAAGTTTAAATGTTGCCGCCGTTTCGACAAACATATTATTTAAATCTCTAAGCACAATTTTTTCGCTGCAAATTATACCGATGACAGCCATCATGCCCTCTTTTGTAGGTGTCATTGCAACAGATTCAACTTTAGCGAAGTTCTGAGGTAGTTCGCTTTCTGAAGGAATTGCTGGTTGTACCATGAAATTATTTTAATACTGTATGATTATAACATGATATTTATTTTTACCAGCATTAATTCCGCTTGAGTATCGTATCCTATAGTGGTAAAATACTAGGGTATTTTTAAAAGGCAATATGCAACAACTACCACGCTTTTTCGTGTATAAAGGCGCAATAAAAAGAAAAAGATTTTTAATAGAAGACTCGCAAACAATAAATCATATGCGGGTTGTTTTGCGTTTAAATAAAGGCGATAAGATTGAGTTGTTTGATGGCGAGGGGAGAGAATATATTGCTAGTATTGGTTTTTTAACCAAAACACAAGCAGCGGGTATTGTTGAGACTGAAAAAGATCAATCTGAATATACCAAACCGGCAGTGTTTCTTGCTCAAGCATTACCTCGATCAGGTAAACTAGATACTATTGTCAGAATGAATACCGAACTTGGTGTTCAAGGGTTTGTATTATTTGACTCTGAATATGCCGTTGTTAAAAAAGAAACATATACAAAGACTAAAATGCTTCGCTTGCAAAGAGTTGCAGTTGAGGCTGTAAGACAAGCTGAGGCAAAGATACTTCCAGATTTTTATGGGCCAATGTCGTTTGTCGAAGCTTTAGATTTTAAAGCAGATTACAAGCTCTTACTACACTCAAGAGAAGTCGCGTCAGCAAAAAACCTCTTAGAGCTAAAATCCGAAATTAAAGCGGGTAGCCTTGTGTTAGTTTTTATTGGCCCTGAGGGTGGGTTTTCTCCTACCGAGGTTGATTTAGCCGTATCTAAAGGTGCACAAGTATGCTACCTTGATCTACCAATCTTGAGAACTGAAACTGCTGGTGTAGTTGCTAATGCAATTGTGTTAGCATAAATTACTCAATCTCCTCATTCTTTAGTGTTAATCGTGTCGCTGGATTGAAGTAGGTATTAAGTGCTTCTTGCTCTTCAAGATAGATTTTTTCATATTTGTTTTCGCTTTTCAAAATCAAGTGCTCGGTATCGATAATGTCTAGATAGTAAGAGGTCGCCACAATCTGATAGTCTATTGCAGGGTCAATTAAGTTTACTATTAACAATTGTCTAGGCTCTGCGTTTTCAGATGCGCATAAATCACCTTTTTCAATGTCTTTGACAACAATGGATTCATAATAGCTTTTTTCGCCAATTTCAACTTTTGTAAGTTTTGAATTTTCACCAAATATATCGCTTAGCTCAGTTTTAGAAATCAATTCAGTGTTGTCTGTGGCCATAGGTGAAGCTTCTGGTTGTTCAATATACATACCGTCTTCATAAATATATGTAGCTACGTTATCTGTAATAGCACTACTTTTAATTACACCAGCAAAGTCTGTTAGCACAGATTTGAAAAAATAGCTTTTGCTATTGTCTAAAAGCACATTCTCATAAAGATAAGTATTAAGTATCGAATTATCTGTATTAAAACCAGTACAGCTTGGGGCTAACGGGCCTACAGTACTAATATAAGTGACATGAAAAAAATTATAATCTTTTGTAATCGCGATATCTTCATTATCTGCTTCTACTTTTACTAGGGCGTTAAGTACTGTCGGTTGGGTGACTTCACTGCGACTTAATAGCTCAGTTAAGAGTCCTGTTTGCGAATTTGCAGTAATCAATGCAGTGGGGTTATTAAGATATACATTTCTAAGCACGGTGTAGGTCTCTTGGGCAGAAATTTGCGCTATTGGCTGAATAATATTTTCTTGTTGATTAATCCTCCAGACAAACAAACCCGACATAAGAACGGCAATTACTAAAACTGCGGCAGTCAATAATCCAAAGTGATTAAAAGGTATGCCCTGAGTACCAAAGAAAATGTAGTTAATTGAATTTTGCATTCTCTTCAATAAAGGTCCCTTATTTTTTTCAAGTAATTTGCTACGCAGCCTGTTCTCAAAAGCAACACTAGGCAATGAAGCCTGAGGTGATAGTTTTTGTATTAAATTTTCAAAATCTTGTTCGTTTTTCATAGTCAAAAATATAGTTTAATCGGGTGTACATTGACCCGCAGCAAATAACAGTTTCAAGTTTTTTAGACCCCTTTTTTGAGTAGTTTTTACATAGTTCATATCTTTGTCTAATATTTTACAAATCTCAGCAAGTGAGTTTTTGTCAATTAGTCTTAGCGTCAATACTAATCGCTGCTTTTCTGGTAATTCATTTATGTATTTAATGGCAAAGTCTTCAGGGGTAGGGGAGTTATCGATATCTTCTAAATAGCTGTCAACATAGCCTCCAAAGTCATTTTCAGATTCTATGGGAATAGATTGAATACTGTTATATTTTTCTCTCAGAAATTTTAGTAATGTCAGCTTGGCAATTCCATAAAGGTACTTTACTGGGTCTTTTACCTCTCCATGTGTTTTGTTTTGTAAAATCTCTACAAAACTAATAAATGTATCACTAGTCAAGTCTTCAGCAATTTCTCGGGATAGTACCTTGTAATAGAAAAAGCGGTAAAGCTTTCTAAAATTCTGGTTATATATTATTTCTAGGTCTTGATCACTCATCTATGGTTAGTAATTGTCGATATATTTGTAACTCTTCATTCCCCGGTATTATCCAGATAGGCTTACTTGTATCTAAACTAATTCTCAGCTTTTCAGTTACATTAATTTTACCGTCATTGGCATCTTTATCAATTGCAAAACCTAAAAATTGTAATTTTTCAAAAATCTTCGCACGGATAATGT
>CALARN010000091.1 GCA_937889205.1 uncultured bacterium | reverse complement strand
TCTGTATTTGCTTCTGACCAAAATTTTGCAGTTGGTGATACTCTTACTTTGATAACTACTGACGCGGCGGTATTCGATATTGCTACTATCGATTTATTGGCTACTCGTCAGCCTCAATAAATAGGTGGAGCATGATCCGACTTAGAGAAGATAGCGCATCTGTCTTACTTCAAATACTCATGAATAATATAATTGGTGATGGTGCCCCTGCTACTGGAGATACTGCCAAAATATCTATTTATGATGGAGTGCGACCCGCTAGGCCAGAGGATGCATTATCAAGTAATAATTTATTAGCAGAGATATCGGCGCATACTTCTAATGGCGGTACTGAACATTGGACGCCGGTATTCGATGCTAATGGTAAGATGGCACAATTAATCATAAGCGGTCAATTTCTTACCATGGCTACAGGAACAGCTTCTTGGTTTCGTCTATATAGCGAAGAAGGTGTTGCTATTTTTGATGGTGATGTTTCCGATTTCACAGGAACCGGAGAACTGAAACTGTCTACAACAAATATAGTTACAGGGATTTTCATGAAAGTAACCTCTGCAACTATTACTATCCCTTACGAACATTAATCGGAGAATTTTTAAATGACTGTTCATCTTGCTAATGCTACTGCCCGCGTTGCTTGCGATGCTATTAATGCTCTTATCGATGCAGGTGGTGGTGCAGGTAAATTGCAGATTTATTCGGGAACTCGTCCTGCTACGGCTGATGACGCCCCGTCGGGAACTTTGCTTGTAGAATTTGCTTTCGCAGCTACTGCTTTTGGGGCTTCTGCGCAAGTAGGTAATGGCGCTACTGCTACAGCCAATGCCATTGCATCTGTTACTGCTGCAGCTACAGGTACTGCTACGTGGTTCCGCGTTCTAGCTTTCGATGATGATGTTATTTTCGATGGTTCTGTTACGGCTACTGGTGGCGGCGGTGATTTACAGCTTTCTACTGTATCGATTGCAGCGGGTATTGATGTTTCCGTAGTTTCGCTTACGGCTACTATGCCGGAAGGCGTATAAAGTTATACTAGCATATTAAAATTGGAGAATACCAGTGGCGACAGGAAATCCTTTACTCCTCACATGGAGAGGCATCGATAAAACTTTTCGCATGTATGAGTTTTCAAATGTTAGTGGGTTTGTGCAAATCGCCACTGGTAGTTCTGGTTCATATACTGGCGTAGGATCAGCTACAGAGAGAGAAGGGCTTCCGCCCTTCTTTTCTTTTATTGATGATTCTAAAAGTGTTATAGTAATATCTAACATGGATTATGGTAGCTCTATTTATAGAGCAGTAAGAAGACTGCACGATCCGGACACAATGAATCAGAAGAGTAATACTCTTCTGGTATCCGTAGGTGAAGGATCTGCTGGTAACAATACAGTATTTCGTGATGCGGTGGATATTAGCGATATTACTAACTATTGTCTATCACCTGCATCTGATTTATCAGGTACTGTGATTAATGCATGTGCCATATACGATGAAGTAAATCTAGTAGCTACAGAAACTGTTGTTTCTAATAATGGCGGAGTAGTAGATAGCTTAAAAATTCATCCGAAAGATGAGTTTCTATATGTATGCGCAACCCCTACCTTACCGTCTAGATTAATTCCTAGAAAATATATTGAATTAGTACAAACTGGTTATCCAAATGATGTAAAGCCAGTATTCATTGATAATTCGACGTTAGATAATGCTCGTCAGACTATTACTTTAAGAGAAGTAGTAGGTGATATCGTAGAGGCTAGATGGTCTAAATCAGGTAAATATTTATATCTGTTTGGAAGAACAGGTATGCTGTATGCCTACGAGATTATCCAAAATCCAGCCAACTATGATGAATACTCGGCTAAACTCCATTACGCTCAAGAGTTAACTACTGACACAATAGTAACCACTTCGTTGAGAAAAGATACGCATTTAGCACTATCACAATATAACACGGCTGGGGATAGCTACTCTACTGTTGTATATAGAATAGTCGGACCAAATCTAATACCTATTATTACCATATCTGGATTTGGTAAATGCTTAGATTGGTCTGCTGACGGTAGTATGTTAATAGATGCCGGTACTAAACGACTATTCACTTTTAATGAAAGTACCGAAGTTCTTACTGAAAATTCTATATGGATGACCAATATAGCCGCTGCTATCGAGTATCAAGCTATTAGTACCCATGCTGAATCTGTAGTGTATGTCGGCCATGTATATACCGAGGCTGCTAAACTCGTAGCTGAACAATCGTCTAGTATTAACTTGAGTTCTCTCAAAATAATGCTATTAGATAAATTCGCTAAATTCAACCCTAATATTCTGAATATTAACCAGTTATCTACTAATGGGTCGTCTTCTACATTATCTAACGGTGGTGCAGAGGTATATAGTGAAGCTAGCGCATGGCCTCAAGGTGGTATTGCAGTAAATAATGCTAGTTATGCCGTGAATGGCAATGGAGAAGTTTCGTTAATTGCAGATAATTTTGAGCGTATTGTTCTTGATGATATTACTTTTCAACATGCTGTGATCTACGATAGCGTAACAAACATGCCTATTATTTGGTATGAATTTATGCAAGAAGTTACAGTTGATGCGTTTAAAAAGATGATATTCAACTTGGAGCAATATGGCATCGTAAGTTTTAAGTGAGGTTTACTATGGTAGTTCCTACCAGACCACTTTTAGCAGCTTGGGGTTCAGATACTTTGTATCTGTATGAATTTGTTTCAAATATTGGATTCAAACTAGTAAGCTCAGCTAATTTATCGTCAGATACACTGCCGC
>CALARN010000090.1 GCA_937889205.1 uncultured bacterium | reverse complement strand
CCTTCTTGACCATTAGCAGCAACCGTAACGTCATAGCCATCAGAAGTTAATTTAAGACGCAATGCGTTTGATAATGCCTCTTCATCTTCTACAATAATAATTTTTTTGCCTTTCGACTGAGGATTAGTTTCATCCATATTAATAACAGAGTTTTTACATAGATAATCTTAACTAAAAAACTCTAACAATACAAATTGATTAAATAATTTTGTATAGTATAAAGTATATCAAAATATTAAATATGGAACTTAAACAAAGACTACAGTTATTTATTTTTATTGTCATTTTACTGTCTATTGCCCTATCTGGTATGGGTATAGGAATAGTAATGTATAACAAAATATTAACTTCTGAAAGTGAATTGATGCTAAAAGATTTGAAACGAACTCGCGAGTTTTTTCATAACGAAGTAGAAAATCTTAGTATAAATATTCGCGATTGGTCAATCTGGGACGATACCTATAGATACATGCAAGATGGTAACAAGGAATATATTAAGTCAAATTTAAGTTCGTCTTCAGTAACATCCCTTCAAATTTCAGCAATGATTTTTATTAATCTCGATGGAAGTATTAATAATTCAACATTCATAAATACAGATAATAATGCCCACATGGTTGAGCTTAGCTTAATCAATATGGAATTTAACAAAATTTACGATACAAACAAAGAATCTACTTTGCAAAATGGCATTATGAGAATCAGAGATAAGAATTACATTTATGCAATCAATGGCATTCAAAATTCGGCAGGTACCAGCGAAATTAATGGCTATTTATTGATGCTTCGTTTAATTGACGATAATTTTAATAAACGCTTAGCAGTAATGCTTGATCATAAAGTAGAGTTAGAAAGTATTTCTCTTGAAGATCTCGTATCGACTAAAGACACTGTAATAAATGATGTGACATTTACCGACAAAACCCTTACTGGCTATGTGATTATTTCCGATAATATTGGTAATCCAGTATTAAAGGTTAATGTTATACACGATCGTTTCTTACTTGAACAGGGGAACAGTGTAGTTTACCTAACCCTAGCAGTGCTTGGGCTTGTTTCAATTGTTTCTGGAGGATCTTATTACTGGTTTATGAAAAAAGATATTGTAGAAAATCTTAATGGAATTTCCGAATATATTAAGACCATAATATCTAAAGAGCCAATAACTCAGTCTCATCCAAAACTAACAGGTGAATTTGCCAAATTAGCATCGGTATTAACACAAATGTCAAGTGATTTGTTGCGCAACGAGAGAGAATTAGAGACCAAGAATTTATTACTCTCAAATGCAAATAAAAATTTAGAGATGAAGCAAGCCGAACTTGAAAAATCTAATGCAGATTTGCACGAAATGAACAGTGCAATGGTCGGCAGAGAAACTAAAATGATAGAGCTTAAAAAGGAAATTGAGAATTTAAAAGCTCAATTAGGACAATCCTAATTAAATTATTGATTATCTTTTATTTCGCAGGCAAAATTCTCACCCGGCTCTTGGCTTCTGTCTTGGTATTTAATATGCATTAATTGATGGGCTAATTCACCATTCGCTTTACCAAAATAATTATTATAAAGCTCTTGAATATATGGATTTTGATAAGACGCTCTAACTCGATGCTCTTTGTCATATGCAAAAATTGCTTCACGTCTCTTTAACAAAATTTCTCTATCTGTGCACCATTGACCTGTACCACCAATACAGCCTAACGGGCAATTCATGACCTCAATGAATTGACAATGATAAGTACCGGTATTTTTAATTTCTTCCAAAATTGGCTTCATTTCTGCTAATGAATTCACAGTACAAATATTCAGCATATATCCTGCAATATCAATCGAACCTTCTCTTTTTAGGCCAGTATTACGTACATTTGTAAGCTCGAAATTATCTAAGTCTTTACCAGTCATTAAATAGTATGCCGTTCTAATTGCAGCCTCCATAACTCCACCGGTAGTTCCAAAAATTGCTCCGGCACCAGAGGCTATACCAAGTGGATTATCAAATTCAGACTTTGCTAAATTATGTAAATCAATAGGCCATTGTTTTAACAAGTCGGCCATTTCAGTTGTGGTAAGTACGACATCAATATTGGGCTCATCATCGTATATCCATAACTCTTTTCGCTTAGCTTCTTCTTTTTTCATTTGGCAAGGAGCTAATACCATATGCACTAATTCGCCTTTTTCTATTCGCATATCTTCACGAAACTTTGTTTTAACAATGCTTGCTAAAATTGCTTGCGGTGATTTTACTGTTGATAAATGGGGGATAAGCTCAGGATATAGTCTTTCAACAAACATATACCAGCTTGGACAACAAGTAGTAAACATTGGTAATAATTTATTGTTTTTTATTCTGTCAACTAGTTCGCTAGCTTCTTCCATAATGGTAAGATCAGCCCCAAAATTGGTGTCAAACACATAATCAAACCCAATTTGCTTCAATGCTGTCACTAATTCCCCAACTAAATTAACACCAGGTGGGAACCCAAGATATTCGCCTATTGAAACCCTAACTGCAGGAGCAATTTGAATTGAGAGTTTTTTAGCGCCTTTATTTTTTAATATTTCGATTACATCAACAACTGTTTTTGTAGAAGCCATTAAAATTATATGATAAGATTATGCTTTAATAATACCTTAACAAGCCATGTTTTCCAAATTCACAAGTATATATTCTCATGATTTTACCACGGTAAAATTATCCAGTTCATTACTGAAATATCTAACTGCAAACTTATTGATATTTTCAATCCCCTTCCTAATTAATCAACCACAGTTATTAGTTGGATCATTAGTGAATTTTTGCCTAATTTATATCGCACTGCATTTTAAAAAATCAGAGCTGTTACCGTCGATTTTTCTGCCTTCAATTGCAGCTGTGTTAAATGGATTATTACTCGGTTCAATCACTTCTTTTCTTGTTGTACTGATGCCTTTCATTTGGCTTGCAAATGCTGTACTGATATTTGCGCTAAGACGATTACAAATACTACAGAAACCATTAACAGTTAGTTTGTTATTTGCAGGTATGTTAAAAGTAATTATGCTTTATGGTTGCACTTTTGTGCTTGTAAAAATATTAAACTTACCCTCTGTGCTATTAATCACCATGGGTAGTATGCAAATTGCCACGCTTAGTATTGCAGCGTTTGCGTATTTATTAATAGAAAAACTCTCAAAGAACAAATTTTAGACAGCATTACAGGTTTAATGTAAGATTAAAGAAAAACCTAACGACATGATTGGTAGCGAAGGGCAACAACAAAATTTAAATTCGCAAAAAGCTTATATTAGAAACCGAAGTGCAGCTTACCCTGCTGCTACTGTTTCTGCTCCTATTATGGCACCATCAGGAAATACACAAACTAGTTATCAAGAAGCCGCAGAATTACAACAACCGTTCGTTTTTCAACCTGCACCAATAGATAAGTTCCCAATTTCTCAACCTGAAAATGTTAATAAAGGACTTGGATGTTCACCTTTTGCAATTACTAATGCTTTTTTTAAAGGATTATGGGGCTTTATTAAACTAATTAAGAATACATTGTTGACTGCATTGATGATATTAATCCTTGCATTCTTAGGGTTAGTACTAATTCTGATTTATCGCCCGCCACTATTTTGGAACCCTATCAAGACATTTCTTAACAATAATGTCACCCAACCTGTAGCAATAAACAATCCAGAAAAAGCACTTGAAGACTTATATAAAAAAATCAACTTGACTGCATTAAGTGATCAGCCCGTATTGGTTAACGATAGCGAATTAACACTATTAATGCAGCATAACACCTTTCTTGCAGACAAATGTTTTGTGAAAACTTCTAAAAATGCCATGCATTTTTATATAGATATTGATAACAATGAACGACCTCTGTGGTTTGTTACTAAAACAATAATCAACAAAGAAAATAGAATCGAAATTGCAGAAGCTGGCTTTGGTAGGTTCAACACTCCCCAAGCAGTAGCGGCAATTGTTAATGACACTTTAGGCTTAGTTTTCCAGTTTATAGAAAATCAAGTTACCGCAGATAGTGTTAGTACCGCCTTTAATGAAATCATTGATACAGAAAGACTTAATGAAAATATTGAGTTGAATCAAGTTGAATTTAACGATGGATTCGTTATATTATTCTTTAAGAACAATTCAACTTTAGAGACGGACTTCAGTTATTAATTGAATTACCAAATAGACATGATCAGGTTACTATATGGCAATAATACTTTTGCTAGTCTTAAACGATTACAAGAACTTATTTTGCTGCAAAGTCACTCTGTTGTAAGTATTGATGGAGAGTTTATTACCAGTATTGACGAGATCTTTTCGCATACCGATAGTATTTCTATGTTTGCAGAAAAAAAACTCATTCTTGTTAAAAGACTGCAAAACAATCGCAGAAAAATCAGTTTGGAAAGACTGATAGTAGAAAGACTAGAAAAGCAAATCGAACAATTTGAATATGACATTATTTTCTGGGAAGATTCAACTATCAGAAAGACTGCTTCTAGAAAAACGCTTAAAACGGTTGCGAAAAATGCTAAGAAAAAAGACTCTGGGCAAAGTCTTTTAGATTTTATTAAAACACATGGAGAAGCAGAGAATTTTACCCAATTGCAAGAATTCCAAATTATTACATGGTTACAGCAAAAACTTGCAACTGCAGGCATTACAAACGCAGTGCAGTTTACGACTCAAATTATTGCTAAATGCGGCTTAAACCAAGCCATTCTTGATACCGAAGTTGATAAATTACTTATAAAACTGCATGTAGAAAATAGACACGAATTGCAAGCCTCAGACTTAGAAATTTTAACCCGCTACGACGCTGTTTCTATGGTATGGGAACTTACTGATGCTATAGGCAGTAAGAACAAGGCGCTAGCTTTATCAATAATAGACAAGTTATTAGTCAAAAGCACTGATACTCAATTTGTATTTGCCGTTATCTTGAAACAATTAAAATCTCTTTATTTAATTAAGGCTTTTCCTAGTCAGTCTCAAAGAATAAAGAAACTATTGGGTATGAAAGACTATACATACAACAAAACCCTTAGATTTGCTAGCAGGTTTAGCATTGAGCACATTAAAAAATTATTTAGCAAGTTAGTTGACTTGGACTTTGCCATTAAACAAGGTAAGATTGATAGCAAGCTAGGATTAGATTTGTTAATTACTACCCTAAACTAATGTTTTTATCTAAGCTTTACAAACCCACATTAATGGCATTATTAACAATGCTGTTTATCTTGTCTTCGCAAGAAACATGCTTGGCCTTGAACATAAAACCAAAGACCGATTTTAATATCACAACAACAGTTAATAAACAGTCAGACAATCTCAACCTACCAACTTCAATTATTGTTGCCCCAATTGTCATTCCAAGTGACTTAGTAATTCAAAACAGCGAGTGGTATGAAGGTTTATATTATTATATGGCTAATAGGTTGAATCAAGGGGATTTTCTCGCACATTACTTTGTAAGTAAAGAAGGGCAGATATTTGAAGGTAATTCAAAAGGAGATGAACAGAAATTAAATATTAATGATCCTGAAGATAATAATCCCATATTAATTATTTATCTAGCAGATAAAGGACAATCCGATTTTTCAATAAATGCTAAGACAACTCTAGCAGAACTTATTTTAGATGTTGCTAACCGTAACGCTATCAAATTAAGTAATGTACAGGTTAGGAGTATAAAATTTGTTTTATTTCCTGAAGCTCCTCTTGAAATAATCCCTGAACAAATATCTGGACTATTTGAAATTAGTCTTAAAGATATTATTGCAGGTATTACACCTAAATACGCACCCATAACAAAACAGTATGCAGTTGAAATAGTTAAACTCGATTTACCCGCTGCAGCAGTTGATTACGGTGACCCCGTAAGACTAAAGATTACTTTAAAAAATAATTCTAAGCATATTCTTTATCAAGGCACAGACTACGAGCCAATACTCGCAAAGGCCGAAGGTAGTGAAAGCAAATTCTTTTTAAATAAAACTTGGTTGTCACAATCTCAGACAGCGGTAATGTCAGAACGAAGTTTTATCAAACCACAAGAGACAAAAGAGTTTGAATTCTTAGTCAATGTACCCCTATACTTTGGGACTCAAAGCGAAACCTTCCATCTTGAAAATGCCCTTGGGCAAGCTTATCCTAACTCTGAAACAACAATGACTCTTGAAATTAATAGACCCCAATTTAAAGTAGTTGAAATCACAAATACGGGCACCGGACAACTAAATGTTCGCGACGGACCGTGGGCATCTTCTAGTGTTATATCTCGCGTCACTGTAGGGCAAAGATTCCCTGTGCTTGAAGAGACTTCAAGCGGTTATACCAAACTAGACCTAGGCAGTGGTAAAACTGGCTGGGTAGTAAGTAGATACACTAAATCCGTTTAATATCAGGCTATTCCAATAGTTCAGCAAATGTTAAATTGACAGTGCTACTATATTTTTGGTATTTTGAGTAAATAAATAATACAAACCCCGCTCAATTAGTACCGTAACTAATTTTTAACAATGTAACTATGGCTACAAAAAATAGCGAAACAGCCGTGGCTGCTAAAACTGCAAGCATCCAAACAGAAAAAATGAAGGCTTTAGACTTAGCAATGCAGCAAATTGAAAAGCAGATCGGAAGAGCACACGTCTGAACTCCAGTCACACTGATATAT
>CALARN010000089.1 GCA_937889205.1 uncultured bacterium | reverse complement strand
TTTTGTCCTCCGATTTTTTCTCTCGCTAGAAAAGCTGCTAAATCTGTATTAAGACGATAGTTATCATTTTCTGTACTATATGTAGTTCTTTCTTCGTGTGGTTGCCCCTGTGCGTCATATCTAAAACCGCCCAGTTCTACCACTAAACGAACCAATGCCTGCGCATCATATTGTTTCTCTGTTAAAACTCTGTTGTAAATATCTCTAATTACTCCGGTCGAATATGCCGTGACACTTGGTAAAAGAATACTTTTTGGTGCAAAAGCTTTCTTGTCTAAGTCTGTTAAAACTTCAGGGAGGTTTAGGTGCTTAGTAAGTCCTTTCCAAAAACCCGGTAAGTTTTGTAGAGCTGGAATTTTATGAAAAGGGAGTCCAGTTGCAAAGTAAAGGCCTTCTAAACCATCGTTACTATCAGTGCGGAATTCATCAGTGCCAAAGCCAAAGCTATCAACCCATAGCTTTCTATCAATACCACCCCAGCGTAAAATTCTTGGTCCCTGATCTTTTGGATGGTTTACTCTAAAGAATAAATCAACTTTATCACCCATGTCTGCAGCTCCGGTATATGTTCCTTTTTTTCTATGCCCGTAAAGATAGGCATTAGTTGCTTGTCTGACGCTATGTCTAATTGGAGCAAAAGGGTGGCTGCTGTTTCTGAGTCTATCTGCGGGGTCATCTGATAATTCACGATACTCACCTACCTCATAATCTTGTGGAGGATCAATGAAGTAGTTAATTAAAAATGCCGTATCTGCATTTAAGATATTTAAATATGGTAGGTTTATATTAGGAAAAGCCCTTTTGATATTTAGAACAATTTCTCTACGAGAGTCTTCATCGATATTGGGTTTAAGCAATTCTTGGATACTTTCATTTAAAAGACTTAGCTTGCCTTGATCTATTGGTTCTTCACTATTACTAGTAGCTTTAATAAAAGAAAGATATGAATTTTGAAGTGTTTCTAGAACATCAATATTATTGATATTATGATGTAAGTCTTCATGAATTAGCTTTAGTATTGCTGTATCTGCCCTAACTGAGTCGTCTGATAAATCTGCCTTTGAAGCATCAATGAGGGATGTAATAATTTTTTCTGCACTTGCTTCTTCCATTTCGCTACCCAAGCCTGTACCAAAGTAGGTACCTAAAAATGCCTGCCTATTCTCTAATTCATTCCTTTCTTTCGTATTTAGTTCAGCCGTTTCGTTTCTTAATTCAACATAATTATTAATTAAGCGCGTAAGACCTAGCGTAGTGCGATGAACCTCATTAGTAAGTTCGAATTTATTAACATTGATATCAGCTAAAGTAATAAACTCAGTAGCATCACCTGCTTTGGCAGCTACTTCGTCAAGTGGCCTACCCCATCCATTTTCGACCTTATCAAGATAGAAGTCTCTTCTTTTTTCTAATGATTTCAGATAGTTAATTACCTTTTTATTTTCTTGGTCTTGTTGCAATTCATCAATTGAAGTGTTTGCAAGCGTATCAAATTTTTGGCTTATGTACCCTGCAATATTTCTATTAGAGATATTTGCTAAAGGATACATTCTGTTGGAACCAAATAGGTATTCTTGTAATGCTTCTGCTACTTCATCTTCAGGTAATCCAATTTCTTTTACTACAGAATCAAATGCAGAGTTATTGATTGTAATATTGGTCATTCTTGTTCTTAACGCGGCTAAACTCGCTTCTTTTTTAGCTGCGTTAACTGCATGGATATACTCGTGCCTGATAACTGTTTTAACGTCATAGGATTCATCTTCGATAGCTGCACTTATAAAATGCAAAGCATTATTTTTTAAGACTCGTGGTTTATGAGTTCCAGACTCAGAGGTATCATTATTTTCTACAAATTCCGGTCTATTAATTGTAAATTGATAACCTGCAGCCAGCTCATTATCTGGTTTTGCTTTACCACCTGTTGCCTCATTTAGAATGGCTTTTGCAGAGTGGCGGATACCTTGTTCGTCTATGTATTCTCTAGTCGTGATTAAAGGATAGCCTCCGCCTGTTTTATCGGTAACAAAATCAATTTGAATGACGCCTTTTGCTACATATAATTGCATTTTTTCTTTAAAGGCTGTTGCCTCAACAGCAGGAATTAGCCCTTGTTCAATGTAGTAACTTGAGATAGTATCCATCATTTGTGCTGTCACTGTTCTTGACACCTGTTCTTCAAATTGTGCAGCAGTTAGTTTCTCTGCATTAGTTGCAGCAGTTTTGGTAACTTCTAGTTTAGCTGACTCTACCAAATCCATCAGATAATTACACTGATCCCTTCTTTGTTCTATTAGTGTCTTGATAGTACCCCTATTAATTCTAATTTCTTCACGAATTTTAAAATATAGCTCTTTATCATTGGGGTCGACTTTGTTTAGAATACGCTCATAATATCCATCAATATTCTCCGGATTAACCTGCATATCTTGATTAACTATTCTATGCATTAATTCATGAGTTACGAGTTGTACTTTCTGTAATGGCGGCATTTGTCTTTCATCTTCTACTAACTCATCAAGAAAAATATTGATTTTTTCTTGAGCATCTGCAAAACGATCAATCTCTTGACCTTCTTTTGTTTGTACTTTCTCAATCGTCTTTAATACCGATTCAACCCTTCCTGAGTCTTTGAGTTCTTGATAATACACAGATCTGTCAACAGAAGCTTCTTTAGGAGCTACTTCAGTTACTGTTTGAGTTGGAATTGTTGATGGGATGGGAACGTTTTCAATTTTAGGTCGTTTTGCTTCAGTTAGTGGTTCAATTGTTTGAGTGCTAGGTAGTGGCTCAGCAATTGTAACTTTTGACTCTTTTTTAATAATTCCTTTTTTATCTGCCTCATGATAAACCTCTTGGTAATTTTCTTTAATGTATGAATTAACTTCGGACTGTTGCTTTTTCGCAGGGGTATCTTTAAAAGCTGACTTTTGCAGGTATCCATTAAGCCATTCATAGTCCTTTTTTAAAACCTTGACATTAAACCAGACTAAGACCTTCTGAAACATATTTAAACGCTTATTAGAATCTTGTTTGGTTACCTCTTTAACAGCTTCGGGCACTGATCTAATCAGCTGATCTTTTTCATTTTCAGATAAGGCCGATTCTTTAATAAGCTCTGTTAATCTATTGCTTAATTTATTTTGCAACTCTTTTACCTGTTCCCTACTTGAAACAGGCTCGGCCTTTTTCTTAGTAATTTCTGCAGTAGTACCTTTAATGTCTTGCAGAATCTCGAAGGTTCTTGATTCTTTTTTTAAAGCGTTTTGTACTTCTACAATACTTTTACTAGTTTCTAAGCTGTCTTGAGTAGGTATAGCGTCTACTGTGTAAAGCTGTTGCTTCAGGTTTTCAATTTCAGTTTTAAACTTAGATATATCAAAATTTGGTAAATTTTTTGCGTTTTGAATTTGTGCATCTAAAACTTTTATTGAGGTTACTAAGTCAAGTAGTAGTTCTTTTTGTTGGGGATTATAATGAGTATTATCTGCCAATATTGCAGCCTCGATAGCATCAATCTCTTCTACGGGATATGGTAGTTCATTTCGGTTATATTTTTGTGGGGTATTTAATGATTCTAATACAAGTGGTCGAGGCTCTTGCTCATTTCTTGAAGTAGTTGTTGGACTTAGGGCATTAGTACCAATCATTGCGTGCAATTTTTACCTTAACAATTATACCATTTTAAAGACTTAGATTGAACAATACAAAGAAAAAATCAAAAACTTGTCATATTTCTCGAAATAAGTACAATATACTATACAAAGTTTTTAAATACTGCTCATGAACGATCAAAATCAAAAGAACACAAACGATTTATCAAACCAGACAACAGGTATGAACGGAGGAATGTTTACTGCCCCTCCTCCGATTCCTCCTGTTAATGATACTCCTGTGGCAACAAATTCCACTACAGACATGAATACTCCTTGGGCAGATTTAATGAAAGATCTACCCCAAGACAATGTTAACAAGCCAGAGGCAAGTAATGAAGTGGTTGAAGATAATCCCTTTTTTAGGACTCCAAAAGTTGAGGAGACTGTTGCGCCTGTGGTTATGGATGCCCCAACGATTCCTGAGGCCCCTACGCTACCTGATTTACCGGTTACTCCAGAGGTGCCTGTTTTTTCTAGTACTGCAAATGCATCAACGCAATCTGTAGTAGCGTCAACATCAAATCTGAGTACGTTACCTGAAATAAGACCTGAAGTGGCAGTCGAAGTTAGCAAACCAGAAGTAGTTTCAGATATTCCTGAGAATTTTAATCCTGTGGTTGACCAAATGCCAGAGAGTATTATGCAGCAAGCTGTACCGGTTGCCCCAGTGGTAACAAGTCCGGAAGTTGCAACGCCAGCAGCTACAACACCAGCAGCTACAACGCCAGAAGTGGTAACACCTAGTTGGATGACTGAGACAAAACCTCCAGTTGTTGATGTTTTACCAATCACTGAGCCGGTTAAAGAAACGTTACCTGAAGGGACTAAGCCTGCAGATAGTTTTAGTGGTATTTCTACAAATGAGGTTCCTGCAGCATCAAATTTACCTAGTACTCCAGCAATAGAAAATCCTATAATTAAGACTTTACCAGAGATTGGTGTACCGGTTGCCCCAATAGCCCCGGTTGTACCAGAAGTCGTAGCGATGCCTGAACCGGTTAAACCAATTGATGCTACCATAACTCATGGACCAGCTTTTGCTGAGCCTAAGGTTGAAGTTAAGGGTAATCCAGCGGTAATTCCACCTGCACCAGCAGTAGTTAGTGCTACAAATGATGATGAAAAAGATGCAAAAAATCATAGAGTCAGAGATATTCTCTTAGTACTAGCCGTAGTTATACTGGGTGTGTTAGCATTAGCATTAGGGGTAGCACTAGCAACTAGCGTCATCCCTTAAATAATTAAGCAAAATAATCGATGTCAATATATACAAAAAATGGTGATCAGGGTTTCACTTCAACCTTAGGTGGCAATAGGCAAAGCAAAGCAGCTGATCTAGTACTAGCTCTAGGTGATGTTGATGAATTAAATTCCGTTTTGGGCATACTATTGTGTTATTTAAAGGCTGCAGAGAAAAAAGTAGATTTTAGAAGCAAAATTCAAGCTCAGCAAATGAACTTAATGAAATTAGGAACTATGTTAGCGTTAAGTAATACTAAAGATCTTAGAGAGAACTTTCCAAGTTTAGCTAGTACCGATGTAAAATCACTAGAGCAAGATATTGATAATTGGGTAGCAGAGTTACCGGAATTAAAGAATTTTATTCTACCTGGAGGTAATCGACTAGCTGCATATACGCATCATGCTAGATCTGTTTGCAGAAGAGCTGAAAGAGCTATTGTTAAATATCATGAAAATGTAGAGCAAGTTGAAGTGATTTTACAATATATTAATAGATTGTCTGATTGGTTATTTGTTTTGGCTAGAAAACTAAATGACGGTGAAGATATTGTTTGGGAGGGTGCAGAATAAATATATTTATAATAATTAAAGGGGACTGTTTTACAGTCCCCTTTTTATTATTTAATAGGCTTTATTATTTTAAAGCGCTCATAAGTTCGGCAACATCGTATGCCTTTACTTCGTCTCGGAGAGCTGTGGCGACACCTTTGCGATGACTTTGCTTGTTGTAAAAAGAAACTGAAGCAGCGTCTTGGTAAAGAATTCCTGTTGCGATTTTATCGTTACTGTAATCAACTAAATTATAAACAAAATTCACTTCGTTTTTATGATTTGTGTCAGTTTTCACATCATAAATTCTCTCAGCTAGCCAATTATGATCTTGGAATTTGTTGTAAGTGGGACAATGTTGTAATACTTCAACATACGCGAATCCATCGTGAGCGATAGCTGCTTTAAGTATTTCTTTTAATTGCATCAAATTACCTGAAAACCCTCTAGCTACGAAAGTAGCACCTAAGGTTAATACCATTTGAATTGGGTTTAATCTAGTTTCGACTACTCCATAGGGGTTGCTATTCATTTTTTGTCCAATTGGTGTTGTTGGAGTAGCTTGGCCTGTTGTTAAGCCAAAATCGCAGTTATTATGCAAAATAAAAGTATAGTCGTAATTACTACGGATGGCATGAATGAGATGATTAATACCCTCAGCTAAAGTAGCCCCGTCCCCTGCCATACCGATCACAGGTAATTGATGATTTGCTAAATGAACGCCTGCTGCGGTAGGTATTGTTCTTCCGTGTAAGCCTTTAATTGAGTAAGCATTAAATTTGTCTGCGCCATTGCCGTTACAACCAATATCAAAGCAAAGATTTACTTGCTTTGGGCCAATACCTAAATCTACTAAGGCTTGCTTTAGTGCTGTCCAGATGGTGAAGTTACCACAGCCTGGGCACCAAGTTGGCATAGCAGCAGTTGCAAAATCTTGGATTGTAACTTTTTTTTCTTCTGAGTTCATATTTTCAAATATAATAATTAAACGATTGCTTTCAAAGCAGAAATAATTTCTTCAACAAAAATTGGTTTGCCGTCATATTTCAAATGTTTGTGCTTAATATCAATGCCTGTTTCAGTTTTAATAAGATGGGCTAATTGACCGGAAGCATTGCTTTCAAAGATAATGGCATTGTTATTATTATCTACTAAGTATGTGCTAATCGTTTCTGTCTTAAGTGGCCACATGTAAGTAATATGCATGTAACTACACTTGATGCCTTCTGCCTCTAATGCTTGCATCGCCGCTAATATTGTATTTTTATTGCTTCCCCAAGAAACTATTTTGATTTGGGCGTTGTGTTGATCACCATAAATAGTAGGCTCAGGTAGGCTAGCTTTTATTGTCGCCATCTTTCTAGCGCGCTTATCCATCATGGCTTTGATTTCAATTGCATCTTCTGTTGATTGGCCTTTTTCATTATGTTCATCACTATTGGCATGATAAGTGCTGATATCATCACCGGGGAACCAGCGGGGCGAAACTCCATCTTCTGTAATCTCGTAGCGTAAATGCTCATTACCATCAGGTGCAACAATCTTACCTCTTGATACTGTGATTTTACTCATATCATAAGGCTTCACGGAATAATTACTCTCCCCTAGCATTTTATCTGAAAGAATTAATGTTGGGGTTTGAAATATTTCTGCTAAATTAAATGCTTCGGATGTTAGATAGAAGGCTTCGTTTGCATCGCCCGGAGCTATAACAATTCTGGCAAAGTCACCATGGCCTGCATAAATTGCTAGATTTAAATCACCTTGAGCTGTGCCAGTAGGTACTCCAGTGCCTGGGCCTGGTCTTTGCCCAATCACACAAACAAAAGGAACCTCGGTAATACCTGAAAGGGATAGTGCTTCAGTCATTAAGTCAAAGCCGCCCCCTGAAGTGCCACAGAAGGCTCTTGTACCACCATGATATGCTCCGATTACCATATTTGCAGATGTTATCTCATCTTCTGCTTGCTTGATAATCATGCCATATTTCGGTCCTTCTTCTGCTAGGTAGGTTAGTATTGAGCTTGCCGGTGTCATTGGGTAACTTGAGTATAGTCTTACACCTGAAGCGATGGCTGCCATTGCAATTGCCTCGTTTCCGGCGATAATCATATTATCTTTATACTCATCATGCGGAGTTAAGTTTGAGCCATAGGTCTCATCATTTTTAATCTCGTTGTA
>CALARN010000088.1 GCA_937889205.1 uncultured bacterium | reverse complement strand
TACTCTAAATACAAGTACGCCTAGATTAGATTTAGTAAGAGTTAATTATCAAAAGTAAATGCGTAAACTCAAAGCAATTACAATATTTGAAGTATTAATCTACCTAGCATTGTTTGGAGTTATTTTTGTGGCAATAGTACAGTTTGTAATAGCAGTAAGAGATAGCAACTCAATGGCCGAGTATCGTTCTGAGTTAGAGAAAGTCAATATCTATACTATGAACCACTTAAATTCAAGTTTTTCTGTAGCAAATGATATTAGTGACGCAGATTCAGTATTTCTAGCAGATGAAGGTAAAATTCGGTTGATCTTATCTTCAAAGTTTGTTGAATATTATCTTGATGAAGGAGTCCTGTATTATAACGATAATGGCACAGTTCATAATATTACAAATCCTGATTATATTATTAATAGACTATATTTTGAAAAAATAGAAAATAACGACGGAGAGCTCAAAGGAATAAGGTGCAATTTAGAAATTGTTTCTATTAAGGCCAGTAATGTAGTTAAAAATGTGACAACATCATTTATCTTAAAATGATTAAACTTAATGCAAGCGTGAGCTTAACAACTGTAATTGTAACCAGCACTGTACTATTATTAGTTGGGTTAGCTTATTTACTGCAAGCAATTGATTTAGCAAATGCAAGCAAAGATGCTGTAAATTATGAGTTAAACTTGATGCGTTCAAGAAGCTGCATAGAAGAAGGATTAAATAAAATTAAATATAACCCTGATTTTGTAGGAAATGCTTCTATACCCTATAGTGATGGCTCATGTACAGTGACAGTAGCTTTAACCGGCGATACAAATATTAAAAATCTTACAATTGTTTCTGAAATTAACGGATACTTTTATACAAGCATCAAGTTAGTAGATATTTCGGCTCGTCCTTTTACAATTACTAATCCTTAATAAAGATTCTTTTCTAGTAAAAACTTCGCTAAGTAGTTCCCGTTGCTGTTTAAATATCCAGTATTGTATAAAGCTGTTGCAAGCTCAACGCCAATGTATCTTATATGCCAAGGCTCGTATTTATAACCTGTGTACTGTTGTGTGTCTTTAGCATAGGAAATTGCAAAGCCATATTTATGTGCATTGTTCTCTAAAAAATTATAAAGCTCAAGGTTCCCCGCTGAATTGTCAAAATCACCACAAGCTGCACATTTTAAATCAACTGTTGTGCCTAATTGATGCTCTGATTGTCCTGGTCTAGCAGAGAAGACATTAGCCTTAATTTCTGCCTCTGCCTTACTAATTCCAGGGTTTTGTGCTATGACTTTTTGTGTCCAATAGTTAAAAGTGTTTACCTGATCGCCATACGAGCGATAAGAGGAAATAACTCGTGGCTTGATCCCTTGCCCTTCTGCAGCGGCAAATAATTCTTTTAATGCCGAAGCTGATTGTACTACCATCATGCCACCACCGTTCAAACCAGTACTAACAACTTGAGGGGCATATTTTGACGCTAATTGATGTGTCTTATCAACTGGGGCTAACCAGCAATCAGTACAAGAAAGCATAATGACATCAGCATCAGTGTTAATTTGTGAGTTATTTGAAGTCTGATTAGTTTGTTGATTAGGTAGCTTCGGAATTAAATTAAACAAGCCATCAAATAAGTATTCTCTATTTTTAGTGTTGTAGTATATCTCAAGTTGGCCTAAAACCTTTTTAGAATCATAAGTAGTATCTACTGTGCCGATATAAATTACGTCGGCCATTGTTGTTTTAGAAGTTCCAGATGTAATATTACCGAACATTTTTAATGCTGATGTTTTATGCAATTCTGGATCAAGCTCAATTAGAGATTTTATTTGAGATAAATCAGTACCTATTAAGAACTTTTCAAGTTCGTTAGAATTCTTAGCTTTTAATTGTTCTTTAAGAAGGGTTAGTCTTTCATTGAGTTGTGCTATGGTATTTTCTAGGTTAACAGTACCTTTAATATTTGTTTCTCCTTGAGTAATAGTTACTTTAGCTATCAAAAAATTAATCTCTTTTGACTCGATATTATCAACTTTAATTCTGCAAGACATGTATTTTTCGAATGTAAAATCTCTACCCAAGTGTTTATATTCAACATCAAGTAATAGCTTATCGTCTTCTGTGTATAGTGGTTCGTCTATATCAACTTGAGTCTCTTTGGCATCAAGTATTTCAATACTAGGAAGTTTTAAATGATTTTGTTCATTAAATTTTTTGTATGAGTTTACATAAGACATTAATGATCTTGAAAAGGCACCTTCTTCTGCTCCTTTTAATGGTTTGGGAGGTGTAATAAAGCTAAATTCAGATACAGCATTTGCCCATTCTAATTGTGCTTCTGTTGAAAAATCACTTGCTGCTAGTTTATTCGTTGCCTGTATCATTCCCTGAATTGGTTGATAATAAAAAGCAAAATAGGAAAGACCAGCTAATGTAAAAAGGGCGACGAAGATGTATGCAAATTTTAATTTAAACTTAGAAAAGAATTTCCCAATTTTTTTAAATATTTTTAATATTGTATTACTTGATTTCTTTTGTACCGGTGGATTAATAAATGAACCAGGTACAAACGCACTAAACCCTGAAGGGGCAATAGTAGCAGTTAGCTGGGGGTTATTTAATCCAAACTTGGGTACTGGTTGTCTTTTTCTTAAATCGTCGGGGACATTGCGATAGTGATCGGTTGTGGGCTTTTGTTTACTCATAATATTTGACTATAGATAGTGCGTAAATAATCATGCAGCATTCTCTCAGATGAGAAATTCTCTAGACTTAATTGTATAGAATTGAGCATCATTGCAACCCAATACTCATTGAATCCATTACTGTTTTGATCATAATACAAAGGCAAAATATTCTTTTCAAGATTTTCATAAAGAGAATGGGCTGTATCAGTCTCTGAGATGACCCAGCCGATTTTGTACCAATCAACTTCATCAGTCCAGCCATCGAGTGTTGTAAATTGTAATACTCCATTAGCTGCGGCTTTCATCCCGCTTGTCCCACAGGCTTCTTCGTATCTATATGGTGTGTTTAACCAGATATCAGCTCCACTTACCATGCGTCTTGCAAGTTGCCAGTTGTATCCGGGAATAATTTCGATTTTATTATGAAATTTATTATCATTGAAAATATTATTCATTTTTTGTAGTATCTGCTTGCCGATTGTGTCTTTTGGGTGTGACTTTCCGGCAATAAGTATTTGCACAGGTCTTCTACTGTCATTAATAATTTGTTCTAATCTGGCAACATCAGACAATAACAAGTCAGGTCTTTTATATGCCGCTAGTCTTCTAGACCATGCAATAGTTAAGTAATCAGGATTCAGTTCTAATCCTAGTTCACTATTGAGACTGTGTATTAATTTTGATTTCCTTTGTTGATGAGCGTTCCACAATTCTAAATGGGGAATTCTTTGGATTCTATCAAAATCCATGCTTTTTTGGGATAGATGCCAAGCCTCACTTAGATGTTGGTCTAGTAATTTATGAATTTCAGGACTAACCCACGTAGGCATATGTACGCCATTAGTGACAGGAAGCAATTGATGCTCTTTCCATAAGTTCTTTGCAGCAGTTGCATGCAGTTTGCTTACTGCATTAGATACCTTTGCATGCTTTAATCCAAACACAGTCATTGAAAACCCACCCTTAGAATAAACTTTATCGTCACCTAAATTAAACAAAGTGTTGATATCGGTTTTTAAGTCAGTTAGATAAGGAGAAAGGTATCTTTCAAAGAGAATAAAATCGAAAATATCATTTCCAGCTTCTTTAAGTGTATGATTAGTGAATACTAAGTTCTTACTTGCCTCTTGTAATGCAGTGCCAAAATCTGTTCCAGATTTTTTCATAATAGCCCTAGTATGTTCAAGCACTAAAAAGCCCGAATGACCTTCGTTCATATGATATATTGACGGTTCAATATGTAATTGCTCTAGAAGTCTTGCCCCTGCCATGCCTAATACAATTTCTTGTCGAATACGATTTTCAATATCTCCTCCGTATAAATATCCTGTAACTAATCTATCTTCCCATTCAGTGTTTGCTTCAAAGTTAGTATCAAGTAAATATAGAGAGTTAACTCCTACTTGTTGCTTCCAGGCTCTTACTTTTACAATATGATCTTCTAGTATGATATCAATTATTAGTGGTTGATTTTGTTCATCTTTAACGAGTTCCATATCAAAATCCATAGGTTGCTGATGAATATAGTTTTCTACTTGTGCTCCATCAGGCGAAAAGTCTTGATGTAAATAGCCTTGATGATAAAAAATACCAATACCAATTATCGGAACGCCCATATCACTACTGGCTTTTAGATAGTCTCCCGCTAAAATTCCTAGACCTCCTGAATAAATTTGTAACCAGTCAACTAACCCAAATTCCATACAGAAGTACGCAATTGGATTCCTTTTTAATTTAGCATACTTTGAATCATGGGCATATTCTTTATCAAATAGCTTTGGTGCTGTAAGGTATTGTTTATAAAGTCTTAGATTTTCGCATAATTCCCAGTGTTTGGCTTTGAGTATTTCTGATAGTTTTTCTTTTCCGTAGTTGGCTACTAAGGCTTCAGGCGGAATGTTCTTGCGCCAGCCATCTCCATACATGTCAATTATTGGCAGTATGTAGTGAGGATTCCAAGTAAACCATAGATTGGCAAGTAGCGTTTCGAATTTCTTTTTATCGCTTAACGAGTGGCTTTCGAAATCAATTTCTTCGCAAACACCGGCAGTAAATAGAGCTAAGTCTTGGAGTTTAGTTAAGAGTTTTAACTGAATCTCTTGCAATAATAGCTCAGAGCTAGCTTCAATATAAATTTTAATGAAGGCCGTCCTTTCGTTTGTAATTGAAATGCGATAATGCTCGTCTTCTAATATTAATCCTGATATTTCATTTGGAGTAGCTTCTTGAAAAATGTCTATTAAAAGTTTCTTGATATTATCCCAATTACTTTCAGTGCTAATAATAAAAGATAATTCAGTTGAAAAACTAAAGTTTTCAAGATATTTTGCAACGGATTCTTTGAGGCTGAGTTTATGTTTATTTAAATATTCAAGAATAATTAATAATGAATGTAAAGGGCTTGGAGCATAATTCATTTCTTTAAACAAATAGATACCATTACTGGTGGTTGTAAGTTCAATCTCTAGCTCTGTAGCAAGTTTACTCAGAGTCGCATAATCGTTTTTTAATGGGATATTTCCCCCTCCATTTTCAAAGATTGCTTTCTCTACTGCATATACTTGATGATAATCATGCGCAATCTTCGCTTTAGGAGAATTTTTTAAGATTATTTCTGCAAGTAAAGCGGCAGTAACAGCCGGTGGAATATTATTGCCACTGTTGTCAAGTAAGACAAACGAGTCTCCATCTTGGTCAAGACAGATTCCTAGATCTGCATTTACCTCAAGAATTTTTGCCAATGCT
>CALARN010000087.1 GCA_937889205.1 uncultured bacterium | reverse complement strand
GGGCAACCATAGACTTAAAACATCTCCATCCAAAGCAAATTCGCCTATCTTTAACACTTTTATTACTCTAACTAGATTGTGATTATTACAGATGCTTATAAGTTTTCTTAGATTATATTCAGAGAAGCGAATCGATTGAACTGTTTTAATGTATTTTCTAATTTCTAATGAGTCTCTGCTGGCATATAAAAAGCCTGAGTCTATCTCTGTACTTAGTGCTTTTATGATAAGGTTTTGGATAGTAAAGGGGACACCACTAACTTCGCGGATGCAAAATATTCTTGAATTTTCGGATTTTAAATCTTTTAATAAACGACGATATTCAGGATGTTTATTTATTATCTCTAGCAATTGCATTGGCAGTTTCTTGTAAATATTGTAATTTGGTTAAAGCTTCTATTGGACTGATGTTATTAATATCAATTTTTAATATATCTTGCAAGAATGCTAGGGTCTGCTCATTAACTCGACTATCGTTTTCTGTTAAGAGTCCGTATTGTAGATTGTTAATATTTTGCTTTTCAGCAACAGTTTTAATTGATCTTTTTTGCAATTGCTCAAGTATTTTAACAGCTCTCGAAACTACAGTTTGGGGAACACCTGCTAAACCAGCTACATGTATACCATAGCTTTTATCAATACCACCTTTAACAATTTTATGCATGAAACTTACCTCGCCTTCAATCTCAAGCACCTGAACATTATAATTTTTAACTTTTTCGAATAAATCTTCTAATAGGATCAATTCATGGTAATGAGTCGCAAAAAGTGTTCTGGCTGAGATTTTCTTAATTATATATTCGACAATAGACCAGGCAATTGCTACACCATCGTAGGTACTGGTGCCTCTACCAACTTCATCCAAAATAATTAGAGATCTAGTAGTAGCATTATTAAGTATGTTTGCTGTTTCAGACATCTCTACCATAAAAGTAGATTCTCCACCCGCAAGATTATCTGATGCTCCAACTCTTGTAAAAATTCTATCAGTAATAACAATATCCGCCTTTGTTGCAGAAACGAAACAACCAATTTGCGCCATTAAAAATATTAGAGCAACTTGGCGAATATATGTTGATTTTCCAGACATATTTGGTCCAGTGAGAATTAACATTTCATTACGAGTAGAATCAAAAACAGTATCGTTAGCAATAAATGTAGAGTTTAAAAATGTTTCAACAACCGGATGCCTTCCTTCTATTATTAATGTCTTGTCATTCATGTCTTCACTAATAGCGGGTTTAACATAATTTCTTGTCTGTGTAAGTTTGGCAAAATTATGAAGTACATCAATATTGGCAATACAATCAAACAGTTGTTGCAGCTGTAACATTTGCTTTAGTATTTGTTGACGCAATTTTTCAAATAATTCAAATTCTAATTGATTAATCTTTTCTTCAGCACCTAACACCTTTTCTTCCCATTTCTTTAAATCCTCAGTAATGTACCTCTCAGCGTTTACAGTAGTTTGTTTTCTAATGTAATGAGTCGGGACTTTTCCAATATTTGATTTACTCACCTCAATATAGTAGCCAAATACTTTATTAAATCTAACTTTTAGTGAATTAATTCCGGTTTCTTTAATTGCATTATGCTCTAGATTTTTAATATATTCTTTTCCAATAGTTACTTCAGAAATTAAACTATCTAAATTTTCATCATAACCAGCTTTAATAATATTACCCTCTGTAATTGTAATTGCTGGTTCTTCTTTTATTGAATTATCAATTATATTAACTACGGATCTTTGCAATTCTTTTAAATCAACATCTTCATTTATATAAGTTCGCAAATATTTCGTTTCAAAATTATTCTTAATAATTTCAATTACATTGATGGCTTTTGTAGTACAGCTACTTAGAAATTGTAAATCTCTTGCGTTAGCAGAGCGGCTTGCTAGTTTGGCTAAAATACGCTCCATATCATTAACTTCATCAAGTTGTTTTGTTATTTCAGAAGTTAATTGCGTATTTGCTAAGATTTCAGAAACGGCGTTTAAACGCCTATCGATTGCATATTTATTAATTAGAGGCCTAAGAAGCCATTGTCTAAGTCTGCGTTGCCCCATGGGAGTTAGACAGCTATTTAACACACCATATAATGTCTTCTGTTGATTACCATCTCTTAAGGGTGAAATTAATTCAAGATTTCTTATAGTTGCCTCATCAAGTATCATATACTCGCCATTTTGAATCGCTTGGATTGATCTAAGTTGAGGCAAATTGCCTTTGCGATTAAACTGGAGATATTCATAAAGCTTACCAGCGGCGATTAAACCAGTATCGTACTTTTCTACGCCAAAGGCTTTAAAAGATTTTAATTGTAACCCTTCTAATAAAAGTTGCTGTAGCTCTCTTGCATAGTAGCTATTATCATCGTAGCTAAATAAAGTGATTCCGGGTAATAAGTCAGATATTTCTCTTTTTAATGATTGAGGTAAAATTAATTCAGCGGCTCTAATTCTAAAAAGCTCAATAACAAGTTCTCTAGGAATGCCTGTCGATTTAGTGTAAAACTCTGCCAATTTGAATTCAGCAGTAGATATATCGGCATAAGCTAGTCCCCATGTATATAGGCCTCTATTTTTACTAACATAAATCGAACCAATATAATTATTTTCAGAATCATTAAGATAGTTTTCATCAACAATAGTCCCTGCAGTAACAACCTTTACTACATCTCTTTTAACAATTTGACCTGGCTTAGGCTCCTCCATTTGATCAGCAATGGCAATTTTAAAGCCTGCTTTTATTAACTTTGGTAAGTACGTTGTAAGTGCATGATGTGGAATTCCAGCCATTGGAACACGATTTTCATTTTCTCCTCTGCCAGTAAGGGTTAAACCTAATACTTTCGAAACTGTCTTAGCGTCATCATTAAAGCACTCGTAGAAATCACCTAGACGATACAACAATAAGCAATCAGAGTATTGCTTCTTAAGCTCATTATATTGTATCTGCATAGGCGTAGCCATATTTAGTCAACTACTACTATTCTTTCAATGCTTACTTCTGATAAAGGCCTATCACCGTATGTTGTTTCTACATTAGAGATCGCATCTGCAACTTCTAATCCAGAAATAATTTTGCCAAATACTGGATGTTTTGGATCTAGATAATTATTATCTACAACATTAATAAAAAATTGACTGCCGCCAGTGTTGGGCCCAGAGTTTGCCATAGAAATTGTACCTCTATTGTTGTGATTTTCTTTGGTAAATTCATCAGGAATTTTATAGCCTGGACCTCCCATGCCTGTGCCAGTAGGGTCTCCTCCTTGAATCATGAAGTTTGGAATTACTCGATGAAAGATCACACCATCATAAAAGCCCTCTTGGGCAAGTTTTAAGAAGTTACCGGCGGTTATAGGCATTGTGCTATTAAAAAGCTCAATACGAACATTACCCATATTCGTTTGCATTTCAACAACAGTATTAGTGTCTGGTAATTTATTTTTCTTACTCATATCTGCATTGTCTGTAACTAAATTAGAATTATTTATAGCAGGCAGAGCTAATAATGCAATTATACCAATTATTAGCATTGTAAAAATCAAAGTAGATTTTTTCATAGTTAAGTTTATGCTTTAAAAAAAGATTGTAACATGAGTTAAGTTTTTGCGAAAATCACAGTTACAGGTTATAATAATGAAGTCGCCGAGGTGGTGAAATGGTAGACACGGTAGCCTTAGGAGCTATTGCCCGTAAGGGTGTGCAGGTTCAAGTCCTGTCCTCGGTATTTATTAATTCTCAACAACTACCTCATTACAATACTTATCACAAAGATCTTGCAAAGTTCTTTTTGTTGCATTGAATAACTTTGTATTCTCTTTATAGGTTAAGGTAATATACTTCTCATTAGGTAAGACATGAAGCTCAACCTCACTAGAAAAAGGCAGTTCTTTTGTTAAATCGAATAATTCTGTTGTTATTTTCGTATTGATTGAATACTTAAAAAGTCTTGACTCATGAACGAAATAGATATTAGCTTTATTCGCACTTAGAATAATTTTTTTGGAATTTAAAGGATCAATCTCAGAGCTTGTTAAAGTAGCTAGTGATTGTGCTTGTGTTAACTTGGTATCAAAGTTGAAAATTCCATTTTTTGCAAAGAAAACAAAATTATCTGTATCAATCCAAAAAGCACCTTGAAAATCTTTAAGATTAAGAGGAAGCGTATTAAGACTAACTTTTTTCCCTGTTTCTAAATTTAAATAAACAATACTATTATCTGCAGCAATTGCGTAAATCATTTTATCTAGATTTGGTGAAATATATGCTTGAGCTATTTCTTGCTTAATATCAATTTTAGAAGTTTTCAAAGTAACCTCTGGTAAATCAATGGATGTAGTATTTAAAGTTGTATTTGGATATGTTAAATATATAAAATTACCTTCATCATTCCATATATAATTTGATTTGCTTGTGTAAGCTAGATTGGTTTCAATTATTTGTTTGGCTTCATTGTCCCAAAACGCAAGTATTTCCCCATTACTTTGAATTAATGATAGCGCTAGATAGCGATTATCTTTTGACCAGGAAAGTAAATGGATAATATTGTTACTATTAATCACAGATTCTTGTTCTAATGATATAGGGGCGATCTGATAAATGTTTCCTGCTGCATTTGTGGCTACCCCTATCTTTAAGAAAATATTTGCTTTTTTATTTACTATTATTGGTGTTGAAGTAGGGACAGTTGTCGCTGTTATGCTTGGAGTAGTTTTATTTCCATTTGTTTGATAAGTTTTAGGGGCAAGTTGCGTTACGGCAATTATCACAACGGCAATAATACTTAGTATGCTAACACCAATACCAAGATATACAATTAAAAGATTTTTATTTACTTTAGGGGGGGTACCAGGTATTTGTTCAGGGCTAATCATGAGCAGTTAAGTAATAATTTATCACTATACTTATCATAAAATATTTAGAGATATTTTGATATAATGATTTATGAAAAAGCCCTGGTGTTGAAACTGGTAGACAAGCACGCTTCAGGTGCGTGTGCTCGAAAGAGCGTGAGAGTTCAATTCTCTCCCAGGGTATATTTTGCATAGTATTAAACTGCCATGAAAACTATCTATCTTAAAACGATTGGTCAAAGAAAATTATCGAAGATTGATAAAGAAGCAAAAGGATGTTGGATAGATATACAAAATCCTTCTAATGATGATATCTTACTAATTTCACATAAGTTTAATCTTGAAACAGATGCTATCGAAGATATTTTAGATAGAAATGAAATCCCAAAGATTGAAAAACTAAATAAGGCGTTGCTAATAATTTTAAAGGTTCCTAGTAATGAACTGAAAAAAGAGGGATTAGACAATCTCTCTATTTTGATTGACGATGAAAATTTTATATCAATTTCTTCGGCGACTAACCCTCTCATAAATAATGTTTTAGGTAAATTTAAAGACTTACATACTACTCAAAGATCCAAGCTTGTTTTTTTTCTACTCCAAGAAATTGCTAATGAATATTTACAAAGTATTGAAACGATTAGGAGAAAGATTGAAACACTTAAGAAAAATATCGAAACAATCAGCGATTATAGAATTATGCAATTAGTTAAATATGAAGAAACGCTTAATAATTTTAACCTTGCATTACAGCCAACAAAGTATATTCTCAATAAAATAAAAACAGGGAAATATATTTCTTTATATAAAAATGACGAAGAGATATTGCAAGATATGTATGAAGATTTTAATCAAGCGGCCGAAGTATGTTTACTTAATCTTAAAAGTATCGTTACCCTAAGAGACTCATACAAGATTTTGATGGATTTAAACCTAAACAAAACCATTAAGCTTCTTACTTCAGTAACGGTTATTCTTACCATTCCAACAATAATTACTAGTATGTTTGGAATGAATGTTGACCTTCCTGTTGCATCATCTATAGAAGGATTTTATGCTATTCTTGCAATAATAAGCGTAAGCCTTGTAGCACTAGTAATGCTATTTATCTGGAAAAAATGGCTATAGCCTAAAGTCCCCTTGCAATTATTAAACCCAAAAAGTAAACAATCAAAGAGGTAGGTAACAATAACCAATAACTAGTAAATTTTAATTTCAATATAGATAATTCAGTTTTCATGTAATCTTAATAACTACATTAGTAGTAGCTATTGGTGTACATTTAGAACTGTTCGCAATTAACCTCGAAAAAAGATTGTGCATGACCACATGATGGGCATTCTTTCGGTGCCATTTTGCCAAAGTGTAGATAACCACACTCACGACATACCCAATAAACATTTTCTTCTTTTTTAAAAACTGTTTCACCTTTAAGGTTGGCTAGAATCTTACCATATCTTTCAGCATGATGTTTTTCTGCATTGGCAATTGCCCTTACTCTCGCAGCAATCTTAGGGTAGCCGTCTTTAAGAGCCTGAGCACTTATCTCGGGATACATTTCAGTATACTCATATGTTTCTCCCACAATTGAAGCATCAACATTATCTGCTGTAACACTTAACATGAAGGGAACAGGTGTTTCAATAATCAATTTATTAATATCTATTTCTTCTTTCTCAGCAACCTCTTTCATCATCTTGTAAAACCAACTCGCATGCTCTTTTTCATTATCGGCAGTTAAGCTAAAAATTGCTGCTATTTGCTCGAAACCTTCTTTTCTGGCAATACTGGCATAAAAAGTATATCTGTTTCTAGCCTGACACTCGCCCACAAATGCTTGCATTAAACCATCTAGAGTCTTACTCATATTAATTTATTAATAATTATATAGTTAAATTATCCTTGTTGCTAATACTTTTGTCCAGTAGTAAATTTGGTATAATGCATTTAATATATTTTCAATTATGGCAATACTACCAGTTAATACTGATTCAAAAGATACAAACAAAGTATTTCTCTTTCACCCAACTGCGGTAATTGTTTTGTTTATTTTAGATTGGGGTGGATTTGTCTTCGAAGTCCCTCAAATATTAAGTCCATTTACTCTTGTGTTAACCTTTATCGCATTATTTACAATCTCTGCTGTGTTTATATATTTTCTACAACTACACTTCGCTGGTGAGCAAAAACAAACAGCCATACTTAAAGCAGTGATAGGGGGATTAATTTGTGCTGTGCCTGCACCATTAATGTCTACATTTGTAGGTACAATCATCTTAGCTTTAAGTGGCTTTGATGCAATTAAAGATCAAGGATTAAGCGGAATAATAAATATGTTTAAAAAAAATGAAAATTAGACAAGAAACAAAAGCAGATGAACGAATTGTTGAAGAAATCATAAGAGAAGCATTCTGGAATCTCTATGTTCCAGGATGTGATGAGCACTATTTAGCACATTGTATGAGAAATCACCCGGATTTTATTTCTGAAATGAACTTTGTAGCTGAATTAGAGAATGGAGAAGTTGTTGGTAGCATTATGTATTCGAAGTCATATGTGATAGATGAGCAGGAAAATAAAATTGATACAGTGACTTTTGGCCCACTATGCGTTTTACCTAAATATCAACGAAAAGGGATTGGTACTGCATTGATAAATCATACAAAAGAGATAGCTATCAAAAATAATGTAGCAGCAATTATAATTCTTGGGCATCCTCATAACTATTGTAAGCACGGGTTTAAAAATACTAGAGATTTCAATATCACTGATGCTGAAGGTAATTATCCCTACGGACAATTAGTATTAGAACTTAAAAAGGATGTTTTTGCAAATAAAAAATGGAAGTTTATTACAAGTCCAGTATTTTATTTGGATCCAAAAAAAGCTCAGGAATTTGATAAGAAATTCCCTCCTAAAGCTAAAAAATACCAACCCAGTCAAGAAGAATTCTCAATAGCAGTGAGGGCGACACTTAAATAAAATAAGTAATTTATAGAAGTAGAATTTTAAAAATGAGGCTAGTTGTAATTATCGGAGCGACAGGACGCGTTACGAACTTTTTGAGAAATTATATAATAGTATTTCAGAACTTCGTACTAATTGGAAGTTTCTTACTTCAATAGATTTTATAGTTAGCTAGAAAATTCACTAAAAACTGTTGTATTTGAAATAGCTCTTTTAGTCGCTAACAATACATTCGATGCGAATTCATCATTTGTACTATTTACATTTATCCATATCATTTCACTTGATTTTTCAGGCTCCATGTTGATGGGCTCACCCTTCCAATCCTTAATTACAAAATAAAAATCAATATAATTGTCTTTTCTGTATGCAAAATGCTTGATTTCTAACTGATTGGTTGATATTGAAATATTTACTTCCTCTTTCAACTCTCGAATTGCAGCTTCAGTAGGAAACTCACCTGAATCTACATGTCCTGATGGTAAAGAAAGTTTTCCATCTTGCCAACCAGTATTAGATCTCCGAAGGAATAAAACCTCTCCTTTTTGATTCAATAAGATCATATATACTGCGACCTTAACCTTTAATCTTTCCATAACAAATAAATGCATAATTTAATCTCTAAATTTTACAATATTTATAACTATATAGCTAATCAACTATCAGTATTACCGTCTGATTCAATAATTACATTTGCAGTCTTCATCTGCATATTGATAAAAGTCCTTGCCATCTTAGCAATCTGTTCAAGTTCCTTCTTTGAATACCTATTTAAATTCTTTAACTTTCCTTGTTTTATCTTCTCCTTAATCCAAAGATAAATATCATCTTCATGTACATTGTCATTAAATACCTTTTTACTCATATTGTTGAATTAATAAATTAATGAGCAAATGATACATCTAGGTGAGCATTTCGTAGGAGCGACAGGACTCGAACTTTTACGAACTAAAAGTAATGCTTTAATGTTAAGGCTTTTGACCAGTTCGTAAAACTATGGGGTATTTCGTGATACTTTAATGCACATCGTGATAACGCTAAATTATCAACACTTTCTGAGGATTTATTTTTAAAAATCGGAGCGGTGAGACTCGAACTCACGACCTTACGCACCCCATGCGTACATTCTAGCCAACTGAACTACGCTCCGAAAAAACCTATTGAGATTATATTACATTTAGGCACTTAGTTTAAAGGGGCCGTATACCTTTTTATATTCGTGATTAATATCTGTTATTTCAATGTAATATTCATTACAGTTGAATTCGGTTTTTAATATATCGCTGAAGTTTAAAATACTCTCAAAATCTTTAAGAATATATGGTTTAACGAAAGCTCCTAAACTTAAATGCGCATAATAATCATATATGGTACCTGTATTTTGCAGTCTCAGTTTTTCGGCTTTACTAAGTTTGTAATCTATTTTTTTATACTTTGCTCGAATATGATTGCTTCTCAAAGGTAGCAGTCTTCCTGATAGATTTTCATAAATAATCAAACACTTTGCATTAGTTTCTTCTGTTGTCTTTAACATTACATAGCCCTTCTGATAAATAACTTCAGAGAATTTGATATTAATGGGTTTACTCATTACAGTATTTTTCACAATTTCGATTAGTTTATTTTCATCTTTTTTAAAAAAAGTACCACCAAAAAGTCTGATGTGACTATGCCATTGTCTTTTATAAAAAGTTTTATAAATACTTCCAAACTGAGATTTTAAATATTTATGAATTGCATAAAAATCTTCGTTAAGTTCTTGAGGTGGCTTAAGAAAAACCATTATCCTAATATTTTTAAGCATTTTAAAACATTTAATATGTGTGCATTATATGCTAAAATAAGCTGATTTTAAATGCCGAGGTGGTGGAATGGTAGACACGCTACCTTGAGGTGGTAGTGCCCGTAAGGGTGTGCAGGTTCAAGTCCTGTTCTCGGCATACTAAATTATCTTGGGTAGTAGTTCCATTTAAATGATTTTTTTGCTATACTTCTACTCGTTCTTACATAATATATGGCATTTATGGGATGGTAGCTCAACTGGTTAGAGCACTCGCCTGTCACGTGAGAGGTTGCGGGTTCGATCCCCGTCCGTCCCGCCATATATCCTATTAATTATTCCTTTATAGCTAACTTACTTAATGCATCCTTTGCAATAAGTATCATACACTTTATGCAGATAACCCCAATTATATGAAAATGCAATTCTAAATGCGTTTTAGAGACTATATATATTTACCTTTAATTTGAAATTTAAAAATGTTGTATAATTTACAATTATTACAGAGCAAATTATGAATGCTAAACTTAGGAAGTATTTGGGTAGTATAGTAAATGTAATAATTGTTGTACCGCAAGGCGTACGATACTCTGAAGATGCTATTAAAAAATTAACAGAGTTACAAGAAAAAATATTTTACTTCAAAAATTATTAGATCATAAACTCATATATTAATCTAAATATATAATCATGCTAAATAAAGTAAATTGGAACCTCGAAGATATCATGCCCTTAAAAGACTTTGATAAGAATTTAACATTAATTGAAAAGGAAATTTTAACATTTAATGACTCGCTGAATTCGCTTGCCCCTGAAATGCAAGAGACTACCTTTAAAAGCATACTTAAATCGTATGAAGGACTAACCGATAAATTAATGAGACTTTATGCCAGAGCTATGCTTTGGGAAGAAGTAGCTCAAAATGAATCAGAGCCAAAGTTTCTGAAAGGAAAGGTTAATAATCTGCTAATAAAATTCGATGATGAAACGAGGCTTTTATGGCATTGGATTAAAGGTAAAGTTATACCAGGTAAGACCGTCCTTGATGATGGTAATGCAACTAGGTTGTTTAAGGCATATCCACAGATTTCCTATTTATTAGAACGCGAAAGATTATTAGCGAAGCACACCTTAGACAATGATATCGAAAGTGTCCTTACCAACAAAGATGTGTTAGGGATAGGAACACTTTTAAATCTTAGGGCGCTATTAGATACCGGAAATAAATATCATTTGACTATTAATGGTAAAAAGAAAGTTATTAATAATAGCTCTGAGTTGATGCAATTAGTTCAAGCAAAAAATCCAGAGACAAGAGAGAAGGCTTATCGAGCGCTTTATAGACATTATCAAAAAAATGAAACCAAATATTTTGCTATCTACGAAGCTATTGTTAAAAACTGGAATTATGAAGTGAAGTTAAGAAATTATGCTTCTGCAATAAATATGCGCAATGAAAAAAATGATATTAGTGATGAAGTAATATCCAGTTTGTTAGAAGTTTGTAAAAAAAATGCAGCAATTTTTCAAAGATTTTTTAAATTAAAAGCAAAATCTTTAAAAGTTAACAAACTTAAACGCTTCGATTTGTATGCGCCTTATCCAACCACAAAAAATCTTAAAAATTACACCTATGATGAGTCAACTAAGATGGTTTCCGATGTTCTAAAACGATTTGACGGCGATTTTTTACGTAACATGCAAGCAATTATTAATGATAAGCATATTGACGCTTTTCCAGATAAAAACAAAATATCCGGGGCTTTCTGCATGACTGTTTCAAATAAAATTAGTCCTTATATTTTGCTAAATCATTTAGGAAGTAATAGAGATGTTTTAACACTAGCTCATGAGTTAGGTCATGGTATTCATAGTAAATTTAGCGAGAAGCAATCTATTTTAGCTCAAGAAGCTCCACTAACATTAGCTGAAACCGCATCAACATTTTGTGAGGCCTTAGTTTTCGAAAAAATGCTAGAACAATCTCAAGATAAAACTGAAAAAATTGAACTATTATTTCATAAACTTAGTGACACTTACGCTACCATAATGCGTCAGAACTTTTTTGTAATGTTTGAGTTAGATGCTCA
>CALARN010000086.1 GCA_937889205.1 uncultured bacterium | reverse complement strand
AGCCTAAGGTGAATGAAGATGTGCTTGCGGCAATTGAAAAGAAGTGTGAAAAAGGTGGCTTTAATGCAGATATTAGATTTATGGCAGTATCACCAGACCCGGATGATGCAAAAGGCTTGTTAGACAGTATTTTTGCTGTATTCTCTCAATTTAAAAAAGAAGGGGGAAATACATTTAAAAAGGGCTCATTAAAATTTTCAGAGCTAAATTTTGTAAAGAACTTTATTTATAGAATCCCTGACGAGTCTTTGATTTTGAATACTGCAGAGTTAGCTTCGGTTTTTCACTTTCCTAACAACAAAGTAGATGTGCCAAATATTAACTGGTTAATGGCTAAAAGAGCTCCTGCTTCTGGTGAAATTCCTACTACTGGTGACTTATTCTTAGGCATGAATATCTATCGCGATGTCATGAAGCCCATATATATTAACAGGGATGATCGCCGCAGACATATGTATCTTATTGGTAAAACCGGTGCCGGTAAATCATACTTATTGCAGTCTATGGCTTTGCAAGATATGATCAATGGTGAAGGCTTAGCCTTTCTAGACCCTCATGGCGATTCAGCAGAATGGCTACTTGAAAGAGTCCCTGCTCACCGCCTTGAAGATGTCATTTATTGGAATCCTGGAGATACCGAAAGGCCTATAGGCTTTAATATTATTGAGTTCTATAACGAGCAAGATAAGCATCGCGTAGTAAACTCTTTCTTAGGCTTGATGACCAAGATGTATGACCCCCATAACCAAGGTATTACCGGTCCAAGATTTGAGCGTTCAGTAAGAAACTCAATGTTAACAGTGATGGAAGAGCAAGGAGCAACGCTTGTTGAGGTGCTACGTATACTTTCAGATGAAAAATTTCAGCAGAAGAAAATCCCTTTTATTAAAGATGATATGGTTAGAAGGTATTGGACAGATGAAATTGCTAATACTCAAGAGTTCCATAAGTCTGAGATTATCGGGCATTTGGTTTCGAAGTTTGACCGTTTTGTTACTAACAAATTAACTAGAAATATTTTTGGACAATCAAAATCCGGCTTTGATATGCGCTGGATTATGGATAACAAGAAAATCTTAATAGTTAACCTGTCCAAAGGTTTAATAGGGGAAGAGAATGCACAATTCTTGGGTTTACTATTAGTGCCCAGAATTCTTTCAGCGGCCATGAGTAGGGCAGATATTGCCGAGCGAGATAGAAAAGACTTCTACTTGTATGTTGACGAGTTTCAAAACTTTGCTACCGATGATTTTGCTCAGATTCTTTCAGAAGCTAGAAAATACAAGCTCAACCTTATTGTTGGTAATCAGTTCATTTCGCAGATTAATGAGAACATTAGAGATGCCGTCTTTGGTAATGTTGGTACTGCAATCACTATGAAGGTAGGTTCAACTGACGCTTCATTCTTAGAAAGTATCTATACACCGGTGTTTAATTCTACAGATCTTGTTAATCTAGAGAACACCAATGCCTATGTGAAGATTATTAATAAAGGGGAGACTCCTCCTGCGTTCTCAATTAATACACATTACAAGCATTCGCCTTTTACTATTCCGGCAGAGGGCGATGCTAGAACTGCTGAGATTGTTAAGACATTATCCAGGTATAGATTTGGTAGAGATAGGGGTATGGTAGAAGCAGAGATTGTTAATAGATCAGAACTCTCTGATACACCCTCTGCTAAATCAGGAACTGCGCCATTAGGTTTGAAGAGGTAATAATTAACAAAAAACACTAGGCTGTAGCTTTAAAATTACTGTCTGTAATGCTAAAATCTCTTTAGGTCAAATAAGCTCATTAGTTAACAACGGACCAACACCGCTGGTTGGTAGTGGTAAATAGGTAATTAAAGGTATATATTGTTGTTTTAGTTTATACAAGTGTGTTAAAAGCGGTATAGGCCGTTCTAAGACTCACTTCGTTCATCAAGAACGGACCAATAGCTCAGTTGGTTAGAGCAGCGTTCTTATAAGGCGCGGGTCGGTGGTTCGAGTCCACCTTGGTCCATGATTAAATAATTATTTTCACTTTGTTTGCTATGCCTGAATATGAGGCGTTGTTAGGATTGCCAACACATTTAGATTGTCTTTTAAAGACTGATGTGATTGAATCAAAATTAAACAGTCATTTAAATGGTGCCTTTAAAGGCGCTGAAATGAGGGCAATGCAAGTTGTAGATGAATTAGTACAAGGCCAAGAACGAGATTCAGTCATGAATTTAAAGTTAAAACTAGGAGTATTGTGTTCAGATTTGGGCAAGACTGGCGGTGCGAATTTACCTGAGAACTTACCGTTCAATGTGATGGTCGAAAGTGTTTATGCCATAAAAGATCACCAAATGAATCCCGATCAGGTTACTTTTAGGCAGTTTCTCGAAACACAGCAAGAAAGACTGAGAGCAGAATATATGGATAGAATTGGTGAGAATGGTTCCGCGACTATTGCTGATTCTAACCCTGATTTCGATAATACGTTAGCACAATTATGTACCCATTATGGGTTTTCAGAAGATATTAGTTTGCGCGATTTCTATAATCATCATGTTGAGGATAGTTTGGCAACCTTAGATCGAGCCTGGCAAGAAATTGTGGAAAAACAACCGGAGATTCTTAATGACGAAATAAGAGTTAATGATTTTCAAGAGGTACGAAAAATTGTTGCATTACATCACGCTTATCGCTTTATTCCTGAGGGGTATTCGCTTGAAGATGTAAATACTGAATGCCTTTATGCTATGGCTGCTGATATTTATGATGCAGTACTAAGTAGACCACCGCTACAAGGTTATAATAATAGTCATGAATCAGCAATAAGCATGATAGAAGGTAGCCTAAATAAAGTCGTTAGATTGCAGAAGCCTTCAGTTGAAAAGGAAGAACTAGAAAAAACTATTTCTGATATTATTCAAAACTTAAATTCTAAAAGCGCAAATCTGATTCGAATTTTTAATCCCCCAGCCAAAGTTCCCGAAGATGCTGATTTAAAATATTTTTCTGGAGATAAAGAGTAATATTTCAATATATTTAAATACCGCAGTAGCTTTGGGTTATTACTTTCAATAACATGTTGCAAAGTATGGGAGCTACTTCATATAGAGAGTTTGGTATCATAACTCAAGTCTCTCAGTATCATCCAATATACCCATAGAGTGCGTATTGACAGAAAAGCATTCTACGGGTAAAATGGTTTTATGAAAATATTTTTATCAAATCGAGGGAATCTTAGAAATTTTAGAGGTTTTTTGAATTCGTTGGACCTAACTAATCCACGTAAGCTCGAAATTTCTACTCATGATAAGTGGATTACTGTTCATCCGGCTAACCTTGTTCTGTCTGCAGCACTGGCGTTGCAAGTAGGGAAAGAGAATTCAAAGATAATTGGCACAATTCCAGAAACAGGTCTCTACCTAGATAGGATGGGGTTATATGATTTAACTTGTACTGCTTCGCCATTTAGTTACCATAAAAAAGAAGAAGCGGGAAGGTTTGTCCCTATTAAAATTATTAAAGATGCTTCAGACCAATCTTTTTTTATTTCTGAAATGATTCCTCTTTTGCACCTATCCGAAGAAAATACTAAGGTTGTTAAATATATTATTGGAGAACTTGTAAGGAATGTAATAGAGCATGCCTATACTAAGGATGGGGCAGTAGTCGCTGCTCAATATTATGCGAAAACTAATCGTGTGAGTATTGGAATTTGTGATACAGGTATTGGAATCGACCAGAGTATGCAGGCGGTATGGCATCCCAAAAGCAATATAGATGCAATTAAACTGGCTCTTACACCAGGAATTACTGGGACTACTAGAAAAGAAGGTGGAACATTTGAAAATGCAGGAGCCGGATTGTTCTTTATTAAATCAATTGCAAAAATCACCAGGAACTATTTTTTAATTTACAGTGGTTCTGCTGAATACACACTCCTAAAGCACCCAAAAAGGCTAAAGGGCTTTCCTAGACTTTATGCAGATCCTGGTAGAGATCCGCATAGAGAGACCAATGACCTTCCGAAATTTAAAGGTACTTTGGTAGCTGTAGATATTTCATTAGATGAAACCGCAGAATTTACTGAGCTTCTAACAAGTATCGGTAAAGTTTATGATAGTGCAATTCAAGATAGAAAACGAGAGAAGTTTAGAAAACCTAAATTTATATGAAAAAAAACATTAAATTAGCAAAAACAATTGGAGATTTTGCCGAAAATAAAGATGCTGCCAAAATACTTCGTACAGAAGAAATTTTACCTTCCTTGAAGAAAGGATATGAGGTTATTCTGGATTTTAAAAATGTGAATGGTGCCACACAATCTTTTATTCATGCATTAATAAGTGAGCCTATTCGTGTTTTTGGTAACATTGCTTTTGAGAAGTTGCTATTTAAGAACGCAAACGAAGATATTCGAGAAATTATCTCTATCGTTTATCGCTATATGCAAGAAAGTATGGATTAGGTGGGTGAAGGTTGAGTTTGAAGCAATAGTATAGTACTAGTGTTTTACTGTATTTCATTAATCATCACCCCATTTTATTGATATAATGCTCTTTATGAAAACACTAATTGAAAAAGCTAAGTCATTTAAAATTCTAGCACCCGCAGGTAATTGGGAATCATTACGCACAGCTGTTAAAGCTGGGGCCGATGCTGTATTCTTTGGGATTGCAGATTTTAATATGCGTGCAGGTGCAGCAAGAAACTTCTTCAGGAATCTTAATTTGCTGAGTTAGAAATTCTATTAAGAAAGTATATATGCAAAATGCAATTGTACTTCACGGTCTTCCTTCAAAAGAGGAATACTACGCTGA
>CALARN010000085.1 GCA_937889205.1 uncultured bacterium | reverse complement strand
GCCATTATTATCCACCAATTTCGATTCTGGTACAGTATTTACACGCGAGTAGTTGTTTACAAAGAATTTGCAAGCATCATCCATGCTTATGCTATGGTTGTAGTTGCCTTTGTTTAATAGTTTAATTCCACTACCGTCGAGGTTGATTCTGTAAAAATGGTAGTAGTATGGATCTTCGTCAACTTCTTTGCCGTTTGCAACGAAGTACATTGTTCTAGTAGTTTCGTCGACACCTGCAACATACTCGCAGTGGTATGGTCCAGAGGTGATTTGTCGAATCAACTTGCCATTATTATCGTAAAGGTAGAAATGTCCCCAGCCATCGCGTTCCGACCAGTGAATTATTTCTTTTTCATTATTAACTAGATTAATACCGCCAAAATCAACGTATGTATTCAAGCGTTCTTCAATCACAGTGGTAACTTTGCCTGTTTTGGGATCTGCATAGCAAACATCAATTCTCTTCAAATCGCGCGATGTGCGTGTAAAGTACAATCTGTCGTTATATTTTGATATCCATTTTGTGGGATTGTAATCGTTATCCCTATCGCTAGCTTTTGTTCTTGCATTTAGTATGGAAACATCTTGATCCTTAAAAGCGCTAATATCAGGCTTAATAACAGTATCTTGTGCAAGGTCAAAAATTAGTAGTTCATCGATAGGTGCTTCTTTCTCCCCTGGCATGTGGTATTTGTAAGTTTCGATAGTGGGGCGTGGGCTGGTTAAGGTTTTAATAACCCAAAGGTCTTTTACTTTGCGTGAATCGGTGCGGGTCATTGCAAAGAACTTAGAATCGTGCGACCAAGTGATCCAAGTTGATTTACGCTTTTTTACGTTCTTAACCTCATCAACATTATCCTCTTCTTTTCTACTATATCCATAGCTGTAGTCTTTCTCACCATCCTTAGTTAATTCATGCTCAACAATAGTAGAGTCGTCTTCATTTTTTAAAGCTTTTTCGTAGTTTGCTTTGTCCATCCAGTAGAGGTTGTGCTTACGGCTGAATACAATCTTTTCTCCATCGGGCGATATATTTGCCCATTCAGGGGTTTCTTTTGGTTTTTTGAAATCATCCAAAAGCACAACTTTCGCTGTGTTTAAATCGTATTCAAAGTAGTATGTTTTTTTATCGGGTTTAGCATTTGCAGATTTTTTGTCTTTTTTCTGCTTCATGTCATTTTCTTCGTCATCCTTCTTGTCTTCATCAACTAAAGTGCTCTTTACTTCGAATTGAATAACGCTTTCGTTTTTGATGAATTTAATTTTTTGAATGGGTAGATGCTGAGCATCGAAAGGTTCTTTGGTTAAACGCGATAGCTGAGCAGCCATATTTACATTGTCGAAAAGAACATTTTTGCTACGTTTTACGGGATCTACAATGTAGTAGGTTTTACCATTGGTGGTTTCGTAGCTATACCAGAAACGGGTACTGTTCTTTAACCAATGGGCTTGCACGGAAGTGCTAAATACCATTTTCTCCATTTTTTTTGGCGAAAAGCGGGCAGGTAATTCGTAGTTTGCTTTTGTAATTGGCATGTTTTGGCCAAGCAACATAAAGCTTGATAAAACTACAGAGAAAAAGAGAGCTGTTAATTTCTTCATGTTTTTGGTTTTATTGTTTTTAAAGAGTTTTACAGTATGATTCGTTCCTTAATATAAAGTTTAAATTGTGCCTTGTAAATATTAAATTTAGCACTTGTATTGTATCAGTTTCAATAATCCGATTTATTATAATTGCTGAATTTAATAATTAAGAACAATTAAGATATGGCTTTTTTTTGTATTTTTCACATCTAATAAAGTAGGTTTTAGATTACTATCATTTAAACCTGTTAAAATGAAAATAATTTTAAGAATAGCCACGTATTCATTGGTACTAGTCATAGTTCTAGCAATTTCACTTTTTGTATTTTGGTCTATTCAACC
>CALARN010000084.1 GCA_937889205.1 uncultured bacterium | reverse complement strand
GACAGGCGGTTCTCAGCGCAATATGTCAATTTGTAATGATGGGTTCAGAGTACGAACCCATCTACGCGCTTCAATGCAGCTTTGCTCTTGATATTCAAGACAGCTTCTTTGCACTAATTATTTCATCGATATGCAAATTTGTATTACTAGGCTTCTCTCTTTGCACCTTTCTTTACAAACAAATTGATTGTATCCATAGGACGGCGACCCATATTACGATAACCTTGGTGCGGCCGTTCAGTGTTGTAATGGACAAGCCATTTATCTAGGTCCTCCTGAAGAGATTCAACAGATTCATAAAATTTGGTGCGAAAGGCTGTCCTGAAGAATTCATCCAGGACTGTTCTGTTGAATCGTTCTACAAACCCATTGGTTTGCGGGTGTCTTACTTTGGTCGTACGATGCTCAATATCGTTGAGAGATAAATAAAGTTCATAAGGATGTGTTTCTTTTCCACAATACTCCCTCCCATTATCAGTGATCACGGCAGTTACATCAAAACCAAGATCTTCATAAAAAGGTAAGGCATTATTATGCAAAACCGCCACAGCGGCTTCTGGTTGTTTTGAAGTGTGCAAAAAACCAAAGGCATAACTGCCGTAGGTATCAACTACGGCATGCAGATAGACTCTGCCAACCCCTTTGAGCACCCCAACGTAAAAAGTGTCTTGTGAGAGCAATTCACCTGGTTTGTTGCTCTCTATGTGCCTTTCCCTGAAGCATGGATTGGCTTTCTCAATCTGGGCTACCTGTTCAGGGGTTAATTCAATGGCATGTTGAGCAGCTTTTTCTTCAAGTTTCAGCAATCTCTCATAGCGACTGGCCATACCATGCTTGATCAAAATGTTCTGGATTGTGGGAGAACTGATTGTGATCCCTTCAAGCTTGAGCATGCTGCTCAACTTCACACACCCCCAAGTTGGGTGCTCCAAGCTGACTGCCAACAATTTTTCAACTTCTTCTGGTGGTGTTGTGAATGGATGGGTTTTGTGGATTGGTGGTAGATCTTTCAAACCCTCCAATCCATGTGTCTGAAACCTTCGCTTATATTCGTAGAACTGGGTCCGTGATACATCTTTGATCTTACATGCTTCAGTTACATTACCCAATGCTTGAGCCAGTTCCAGCACACTCAACTTCTGCCGTGCTACTTTCTCGTCTGCATTCATGTTGTCTCTCCTTGATCATTCTATCATTCTTTAAGAATAGTTAGGAGAGATGCCTAGTAGTACATTTTATACATGGCGCGATTTTTGAAAATTAGTTGCTTTCGAAATTCTCATTCCATTATTGATTGTGTGCTTTCATCTAAAATTTGGATGTTAAGAATATGATCCATCGGTGTCACACTTGAATTTTCTGGCACCACCATCATGGTGTTGACTACAAAGGAATCTGTCTTTTCTGGAGCTAGTTTGTTGATAACATGATGGTAGTCGCTAAATCCATTTAAAGAACTAATAAGAATTCTTTTCTTGGGAATATAACCTTGGCAATTGGTACAAGAAGCCTCAATATTTAGATCAACAATTGAATAGTTTACCAACATCATTTCAAGTACTTCTGCACTGATATCCCTGGCTTTTATTGTTTCTTGCCTTTTGTTAGTTGTGATTACCTTAACTGATTCTTCAATTATTTTTGTTTTGATAGAATTATCAATACTAAAATAAAAACCAATTTGTTGGTAAGGTGCTATTGTTTCAATACTAATCTTGATTGCGTTTTCTTTTTTACATAATAAATTATTAACACATGATCCTGGAATCTTAATAAAAGATATCCCTGGATTTATTGTTAGTGGATCGATTTTTATATCAATTTTTTCAAGTGAGTCGATGGAATATACCCATTCAGTATCGACATTGTCAGCTACCATTAAAATAATCACATTCTCAGCTGTAGCTAATCCAAAATTTTCAACAATGATGTACCCATTACACAAGTAATCAGAATAACCGCATTCACCTGAAATTACAATATCGGCCAATTCTGATTGGCTTTGAATTTTTGCTTGTTCTATTAAAAGTGTTTTCTGAAATTTTTCATCTCTTATCTTAAAAATAATCACCAATACGATACTCGCAAGAATGGTAATTAATATATTTGCTATTGAAATCCATTCGGATCGTGAAATTTTGTTTTGCATTTGATTTTCATTATCCTTTTTCAAAGTCCCGCTCAAATCTTATTTGTGTTCTAGGATAATAAACAATACAAATTTCTAGATATATTGTAATATAGTTCAAA
>CALARN010000083.1 GCA_937889205.1 uncultured bacterium | reverse complement strand
AAATTAAAGATAGATTCTAGCCAGATAAGGCGATAGATATAATTGATGAAGCAGCTAGTAAAGTAAGGCTAAGAGTGACTGCTGAACCTGAAAACATTAAACAACATAAGCTGCAAATTGAAAGACTTGAGCGCGAAAGAGAATCACTTACAAGAGCCGATAAGCATAAAGATGCTGCAGAACTCAAAGTGCAAATTGAGCAATTAAAAGAAATCGTTTCACCTTTAGAAGAAAAATGGAAAAAAGAAATTGGCACTGGTAACCCTGAAGTATATAGTAAAGATGTATATGAAGTTGTTTCACTAATGACTGGCATTCCCCTTACCGAACTGACCAGTACAGAAAAAGAAAACTTATTAAACTTAGAGCAACGCTTACATGAACGAGTAATTTCTCAGATTGACGCAGTTAAAAAAGTATCCGAGGCAATAAGAAGGGCTAGGGTAGGCTTAAAAAACCCTAACAGACCAATTGCTTCTTTCTTGTTCATGGGGCCAACCGGAGTAGGTAAAACTGAACTTAGTAAAGCTTTAGCAGAAATAATCTTTGGCTCAGAAAACAATATGATTCGTTTAGATATGACCGAGTATATGGAAAAACACTCTGTTGCCAAGCTTATTGGATCTCCACCGGGTTATGTCGGCTTTGAAGAGGGTGGTCAACTAACTGAAAAAGTTAGAAGACACCCGTACGCAGTTATTTTACTTGACGAAATCGAGAAGGCACACCCCGATATTTTCAATATATTACTGCAAATTCTAGAGGACGGCAGATTAACCGATGCAAAAGGTAGAACTGTAGATTTTAAAAACACCATAATTATTGCAACTAGTAACTTAGGCTCGCAGATAATATTAGAAACTTTAGCAGAAGCAAAAAGCCCTACTAACAGGAAGACTAATCAAGAGCAATCTGATTGGATTACCATGAAATCTCCAATTTATTCCACCGAGAAATCAAAACAAACGGCTTGGCAAAAACTTGATACTAAACTGATGGAATTGTTAAAGAAAACTTTTAGACCAGAGTTTTTAAATAGGCTAGATGAGATAATTACATTTAAGCCACTAGTTAAAGACGACCTACTAGCTATTGTTAAACTAATGCTTAATACAACCAAGCAATTACTAGCAACTCAGAAAATGCAATTAGAGATTAGCGACAAAACATATTTTGAATTAGCTAATAGGGGATTTGATTCACAATTTGGAGCCAGACCATTACGCAGAGTCTTGCAAAGAGAAATTGATAACCCTTTGTCGGTTGGTATTTTAGAAGGTCGATTTAAGGCAGGTGATACAATTAAAATTGACTTTAATAAAGAATTTATTTTCAGTGTATGAAGATTTTTCAAATCACAACATTTTACCATCCCGTTACAGGCGGAGTAGAATCTCATGTTGCCTTCTTGAATAAATATCTTACAGATTTAGGACACGAGGTCACTGTGCTTACCAGCGATGCTAGTAAAATTGGGCCGCGAATTACCCCCAGAAAGAATATTATCAATGGTATCAAAGTACAAAGATTTGTAACATGGTTCTCGCTTAGCCAATATCATAAATTCTACCCTGGCTTGTTTTTATATTTACTCAGGAATGATTTTGATATCGTCCATGTTCATGGATTTCGTAAACTCGAGACTTACATCGCTCTTTTAGCGGCAAAAATTAAACGTAAAAAGGTCGTATTAACAACTCATAACCCTTTCCCAACCACAACAAGAACAAAATCTCAAGATTTTCTAATTAAAATTCACGACCTTACAATTGGTAGATTGTTACTTAATAAACTTGACAAAGTAATTACCATTTTAAAATCTGAACAAGAAATATTCATCAAACAATTCAAAGTAGCTAAAGAAAAAGTTACCACTGTATATAATGGTTTAAATCCTGAATTATTAATTGCTGGAAGCAGTAAAGATTTCTATGAATCCAATGGTTTGAATAAAGATGATTGGAAAACTCTGGTAGTAGGTTGTGGCCGCTTAAACTATGCCAAGGGCTTTCAGTATTTAGAAAAGGCAGTCAAGTCATTGCCCGATGTGTTATTTTTTATAGCAGGTGGGGATGATGGATATCTTAATCAATTAACGAATATTTACAAAAATTGTCCTAATATGGTTATTAACGGTAAGTATATTTCTCACGAAAAACTAAGAGATGTCTATGCTGCGGCTGATAT
>CALARN010000082.1 GCA_937889205.1 uncultured bacterium | reverse complement strand
ATTATTAATTATCATTATTGGTACAGGATTGGTAGAATGTTTGGTATCAACGTTACCAGTCTGAGGGTCAATCATCTCTTCTGCATTTCCGTGATCTGCCGTAATTAATAAAACACCGTTTTTTTCTAGAACTACATCAACTAAGCGACCAACACAATTATCAGTGATTTCCATCGCTTTTACTGTAGCATCAATAACACCGGTATGGGCAACCATATCTGGATTAGCATAATTGATAATTATTACATCATAATTCCCCTCGTTAATCTTTTGAATTACTAACTCTGTTAATGGAATAGCGCTCATTTCGGGTTTTTGATCATAAGTTGCAATATCTCTTGGGGACGGAACTTCAATATGGTCTTCGCCTGGATATTGCACCTGATTTCCTCCATTATAAAAATATGTTACATGTGGGTATTTTTCAGATTCTGAGATTCTTAGTTGCCTCAAGCCATTATCAGATACAACTTTACCAAAAGGCGCATTTATTTTATCTGGAGGAAAAGCCTGAATTTTTGGAAATCCTTTTTCGTAATTTGTTAAACCAACAAAATAGAGATTTTTAATTATTTCTCTTTCCCAACCAGGGAAATTCTCATCTTCAAAAGCTCTTGTAATCTGTACCGCCCTATCTGCCCTATAATTAAAAAAGATAACAGCATCACCTTCTTTGATAGTAGCTAATGGATTGCCTTTTTTATCGGTAATCACATAAGCCTCCAAATACTCATCATTTACATTCTTTGAATATGAGTCGTTTAAAGCCTCTTGCCAATCATTAACTTTTTGACCGGTAGCAGATACCATTAAGTCATATGCCTTCTTAGTTCTTTCCCAGCGTTCATCTCTATCCATAGCATTATATCTACCGATTAGTGTGGCAATCTTACCAACTCTAGTCCTTTCCATTTCAACTTGTAATCTTTCCAAAATTTTTGCCGCCCCTTGTGGCGGAGAATCTCTTCCATCTGTAAATACATGTATATAGACATTATCACCATTTATTTTGTGTTTTTGAGCCATTTCTAATAATGCTACCAAATGGCCGTAAGAAGAATGAACTTGACCATTTCCCACTAAACCGATAATGTGCACATTGCCAGTTTTACTTACTTCGAAAGCTTTAATTAGTTCTTGATTATCTGCAAAAGTACCATTTTCAACTGAGGCATCAATTCGAGGTAGTTCCTGAAAGATAACTTTTCCGGCACCTAAATTCATATGACCAACCTCACTATTCCCATCTACACCATTAGGCAATCCCACATGTAAACCAGATGCATGTAAATAACCATGTGGATATTTTGGCCACAGCATATCTAAATTTGGGGTTTTCGAAAGACTCACAGCATTCCCAGGTGATGGTGGAGCTACTCCTAATCCATCAAGAATAACAACGACTAATGGTTTGGGTCTATTACTATTGTTTGACAAGGGCAGTTACTTTAATAATTTATCAATTCTTTCTTAATTTATAATAGAGTTTAATTTAAAAAATTCCAAGTTTTCTGTCAATAATCTATAAAATAAGATAAAATAGCACCGAAGTTATTACTATCTATGGGAACATTAAGCGGCATAAAATTAAAAAGATTTTTGAAGCACCGATATAATCACGATTTTGAAATAGTCGCAATATTAGAAAATGTGCAATACGCTCGCAATGTTGCAGAAGTATTTCGAATCGCCGATGCTACTAAACTTTCTAAAGTATATCTTACTGGAATTTCTCAACAACCTCCTTTTGGCAAAGACTTACAAAAAGTATCCCGTAGTAAAGAGCGAAGCCTACAATGGGAGTATCAAGAATCAACTGATAAGGTCATCAAAAAACTTAAGAAGCAAGGGTTTCAAATTATTGCTTTAGAAATTTCTGAAGATGCTTTAGAATTACCTGAATATCTAGAGGCTATTCCTGTTGATAAAAAAGTTGCTATAGTTGTCGGAAACGAGGGTTACGGAATAACTAAAACTACTTTAAATTCAGTGGACACAAAGATTATGTTACCGATGTATGGTAAAGGTGCGTCATTAAATGTTTCAGTATCTTTAGCAATCATGTTATATTTTCTTATATTAAATTAAATTCATTTTATGAAAAGAGTTAAAATTGTAGCAACGATTGGCCCTTCAAGCTGGGCTCCTGAAGTAATGGCAAAAATGATTAAAGCGGGTATGAATGTTGCTCGTATTAACGGTGCCTTCGCCGATGTCCCTGAACTTAAAAGAGTCGCTGAAGTTGTCAGAAGTCAATCTCAAGAAGTTGCTTTACTATTAGATATTAAGGGTCATGAAATTAGATTGAATAAGTTTTCTGAAAACTTACATGTAAGCCCAGGTGATGAAGTCATAATTGGTTCTTCTGAAGCAGATGCTATCTACCCAGTTACTTACCCTGAACTATGGCAAGATATTGCAGCAGGGCAAATTTTGTTAGTTGATAAAGGCGCAACAACACTTGAGGTCACAAAAGTTGCAGATGGAAAGATTTATTGTAAAGTAATTAATGGCAATATTATTGCTAGTGGTAAAGGTATGAACACTCCTGGCGCTAAGTTAAAAAATCCTACAATTACTAAAAGAGATATTGAACAAATGGAATTTGCCATTGCTGACGGATGGGATTTTATTGCT
>CALARN010000081.1 GCA_937889205.1 uncultured bacterium | reverse complement strand
TACACTGAAATTGCTCAAACAATAAATAATATTGGTGATATTGATATCCTGATAAATAACGCAGGCATTTGGCTAGAGGGTAATTTGGTGGATTATGATTATGAAACTATCTCTAAAGTTATCGATGTAAACACTAAGGGCACAATTTACTGTACAAAGTTAGTACTCCCAATGATGCAGAAAAAGAATGAAGGGTATATTCTAAATGTATCTTCTACATCAGGAATAAGGGCAAAAGAAGGGCAATCTGTTTATGTTGCAAGTAAATATGCAGTGACAGGTTTTACAGAGTCTTTACAAGAGGATCTTAAGTCCACCAATATTAAAGTTGCAGGATTTTATCCAGGGGGAATGAACACCAAGCTTTTTGAAAAAGCAGGCTTTCCAAGAGACAATTCAGACTGGATGAATACCGATAAAGTAGCAGATGTTGTTGTGATGGTGTTAGGTCTTGATGACTCAATGATTCTTGACCATGTGGTATTAAAAAAAAGAAAAACAAAGACCAGTAATTAAGGTGAAAGATTTTATTAAATTTTCATGAAAGCAAAAACTATTCTAATCCACGGATACGCAGGCCATGATTTATCTCACTGGCTACAGTGGTTACAAGGTGAATTAGAAAAACAAAATAAAGATACTTACTTCCCTTCCTATGAGGATTCAAAGCAGCCAAACATGACTGATTGGCAATCATTATTTACCAAAGAACTATCAGTTTCTGACTGCGAATACACCTTTGTTGCACACAATATGGGTTGTTTAGTTACTTTAAAGCTTATTGAAAACTTAAACATAAAAGTTAAGAAGATAGTTTTAGTTGCTTGCCCAAAGAATGTTGTTGCAGCAGATGAGAAAGGTAGTTTATGGGAAAAAATTGATGGGGAAGAACGGGCGTTAATGGAAAAATTTTTCAATCAAGATATCGATTGGAATGTAATAAATGCAAAAGCCTCAAATATCAATTTTTTCTTCTCTGATGACGACTTTGCAGTACCTCTTGAAGCTTATGACTATTACAAAAACATCTTTCCAGACGCTAACTTCAAAGTATTTCACAACTATGGTCACTTTAATAGAAAAACTGGAATTTTTACACTACCAGAAGTTCTAGAATTATTGTAATAATAGTTTTTGTATCTGCGTTGGTATACTATTAAATATATTTAGTATCTTTCAATTATGAAGAAATACCTTCTTAAATTGCTTCTAGCAGTTGTTATCTTTGTGGCAATCGATGCCCCATGGATTCTGCTAGTAGTGACACCATTGTATAACAATAGCATTAGCGCTATTATGCGTGCAGAGCCAGTACTTCTACCCGCAGTGCTTTTTTACTTCATATATATTGCAGTACTGCTGTATATCACAAAAGGCTTACCTAGTAAGAAAGCTGGTATTACAGCGTTTCTATTTGGTATTGCAGCATATGCGACCTTTACTCTCACAAATATGTCAGTTTTAGAAGGCTGGAACTGGGGGCTAGTAGTCGGAGACATCCTTTGGGGTGGCTTTCTGACCTTTGCAACTTACAAAATTACTAGTCTAATTATTAAAGATTAAACATGCTAGACACAATACTACTTGCTTTAGGAATATCCTTTGCAATACAAATATTCTTTTTCATATTTGCAGCAAGTTTTAAAACAGATAAGGTAACAGACTTATCTTATGGCCTAACTTTTATCTTAATTGCAGCTTACTTCCTCGTAACTAACGAAACCACTACCAGTAATATCTTACTTGCCTCAATGGTAATTGTATGGGGGCTAAGACTGGCAGCTTATTTGTTTATTAGAATCCTTAGAACAAAGACCGATATGCGCTTTGACGGTATTAGAGAAAGCTTCTCAAAGTTCGCGGGATTTTGGACTCTACAAGGTCTTTCCGTTTGGGCAATTAGTTTACCTACCATTTACTTTTTAAACTCAGCACCAAGTGAACTAACTACATTAAGCTACATCGGCTTGGCAGTGTGGACAATGGGAATTCTAATTGAAGCAATCGCCGATCAACAAAAGTTTGTATTTAAGAATAACAAAGATAATAAAGGCAAGTTCATTAAATCTGGATTATGGGGGATCTCAAGGCATCCAAATTACCTTGGTGAAATGCTTTTATGGTGGGGGATTTTTATCTACACATTACCAATAATTTCAGGCTGGGGTTACTTAACAATCTTCGGACCCATATTCATTACAGTTCTGCTGCTTTTTGTTAGCGGAATACCAAAATTGGAGAAAAGCTACGATGAAAGATTTGGCAAGACAGCAGAATACAAGAAATACAAAGAAGAAGTTGGAGTACTATTCCCGAAATTTTTCTCGATAAAACTTGTTGATTAATTAATGCAATTGCCTAAAGTAGTAAAATTAGTTATACTTAGCATATAACTTCAACAGCAAGTCATATGAAAAACTCTACGCCTCTAATGGTACTTACCATTTTGCTGATTATAGTTTTTGTCACTTCGATAATTGCCTACTTATCAAAAACAGCATTTGAAAATTCTGCCAAGCTTCCTACTGTTACACCTACTATAACTGAAGCAATTGCAACCACCGAGATAGCTGAACACAATTTACAACTGGGCATTATCTCACCAGAGGAAGATATAATTCTCAAAAGACAAGCTAGAATGTATGAAGCTTTGGTTACTGGTAATGCCAAGCTTAACGGAGCTCGTATAAATTGTAATTGGAAGTTTTTCTTAAACGAAAATAATGAAGAGGTACTCTATAAAGAAATGAATAATTCAAGCATTATGGATGGTGCTTCTAAAGAGGTCTGCGGTTTTACTAGCACATTTATTGAAAAACCCGGGAAATTAAGAGTACAGTTAAACTTAACCTTTGCAAATGCAGTTTCTGATAACCTAGAGACAATCTCGACCGAAAGGTTTTACACTGTTCAATAATACCGAAAACTATATTAATCGTTTTGTGATATGATTGTTAAACATCTCTGATTGTTTTCAACCTTCAATAAAGAACACTCGCTTTGTGATATGATTGTTAAACATCTCTGATTGTTTTCAACCTTCAATAAAGAACACTCGCTTTGTAAATATTACTTATAGCTGTTTAAACAAAAAATCACAGTCGCGAATTAAGCGTTCAGTATTGCCCGCTTTCTTCATAAGATAATCTTAATTCTTAAAAGAAAAAAATGAAGAAAAAAGAAATTTTAGTACTTCCAGCAATCCAAAATCTCAAAGAAATTGCAGAAGGATTAAGTAGTCAACTAAATATAACTAAGGCAAAATACTCACAAGTAGAATTCCAATTTAATAATGGCTATGCAAATGTAAAAGTTGCGGGAAAGGACTTTAAAGACTTTGATTATGCTTGGGTCTCATCTTTCTGGAAAACTAGAGACTTAGCTTATGCAATAAAAATATATTTAGACCATCACCAAGTTAAACACACATTTATTGAGCAATCAACATCAAAAATCACAGATCAATTAATCTTTGCCTTAAACGGTATAAATACACCAAATTCCTTTTATATTGAAACAAAAGAAATTACCCCTCATCTAGATACTATAGATAGAATATGCGGTTATCCATTAATTGTAAAGGATATTAGAGGCATGAGAGGGGATAGCTCAAAACTATCCGAATGCAAAGCATGCTTGTTAGAGTGCATTCAAAAATTACCAAGGCATCGCCGTTTCCAATTCCAATCATTTATTCCAAACGACTACGACTGGGGAATAATGGTTGCAAATGGCAAGGTGGTGTCGGCAGAAAAAAGCTATCATAGCTTAACTGGCTTTCTTAACAATGCCTGTAATGGCTCAAAAGAGGTATTTGTTGATGTTGCTGAAGTCCCAGAGGATATTAAGCAGATGGCAATTAAGGCTAGTAAAGCTTTAAATTTAACATGGTCTAGGGCAGATATTCTTATCGATAAAAGAGATCAAAAGGCTTCTCTACTCGAAGTTAATCGCTTCCCAGGTACTACATCAAAGTCCACAGAAATTACTGGAGCTAGAAGTTTTTTGAAAAATATTGTTAAAGATACCTAATACTATTGAGGTGATATTGAAGCTATCATTAA
>CALARN010000080.1 GCA_937889205.1 uncultured bacterium | reverse complement strand
GATTTATGGGTACATATTGTTGAAATACCATAGGGTTCTCTTGATCAGGATCACTTTTAAATTCTTCATGCACAGGGTTAAATACAACATATCTTACTTGATTATCTATAAACTTCCAGGCTTCATTTTCCCAGATATATGCTTTCTGATAGAAGAACGGAATACAGCAATTTCTGTCAACCACAACAGCAGCCTCTTCATAAACCTCTCTGACAAGGGTATCTAAAATACTTTCGCCGTTTTCTCGGTGCCCACCCGGTAGGCTCCAAAGTTTATCTGCATGAGCAACAAGTAGCAAATCACCCTCTTTGTTAATTACAAAACCATAGGCTTGTTGGGCATTTTCTAAATAGTCAAATGAATTAGTTAAAAACAATTCGAACTTGACCTTCTTGCCACGCCATTCTGCCTCAGAGATAAAATCAGGGGAATTATTATTCATAGTATTTATAGATATCTGCAGTAATATTAACTTGGTAGACCCAGTAAATCAATGGCTTTAGTCGATTTTTGCTTTTTTAAATCAAATACCGGAGGCAGCGATTCTAACTCTATTGTCTTTCCTTTTAGTATTAATTCATTTAAAGCTGTAATACTTTCATAATCCTCTCTATCGATGAATTCTCGCTTTGGCAAGTGTGAAAGTGGGAACCATTTTAATGACCGAAATGGCTTATCATCTTCTGTGACGAGCTTTTTCACTGCGTCAACAATAAACACCAACTCAAACTTATCTGAAATCTGGGTAAGCTCAGTATCATCATACACATTCATTCTTAATAACCTGATGTTATTTATCTCCCAACCACAGGCTTTTTTTGCTTCGCGAATTAAGCCTTGAGGCAACGCCTCTTCAGTGCTAATTTCTCCACGGATTAAACTCCATTGCTCATCTGTATTCTGAAGTAACAACTTACCATATTTTATTAACATAATTTTTACACTTATTTGTTGCGACATATCCTCTTTATTTTAATAGTTTTAAACCTATTCGTTTACGCTCTAGATCAATATCTATCACTTTAACTTGTACTTTTTCTCGCAAAGAGACTATCTCTGCTGGGTTACTTACAAAATAATTAGCCATATTTGAAATATGAATTAAGCCATCACAATGCACTCCAACATCAACAAAGGCACCAAAATTGGTAATATTTGTGATTATCCCTGACAACTCCATATCTAGCTCCAAATCTTTAATATCTTTGACGCTCTTAGCAAACTCAAACACTTCAGCCTGACCACGAGGGTCAACACCGGGCTTCTTCAGTTCTTGAATAATATCTTCAAGTGTAGGCAAACCGACTTTATCGGTAACATAGCTATGAATATTAATTTTACTTATAAGCTGTTCATTACCAATAAGTTTACCGACATCGGTATCCAAGTCTTTTGCCATTTGCTCTACCAATAAATAACTCTCAGGATGCACCGCACTATTATCTAGCGGCTGCTTTTTATTAACCACTCGTAAAAAGCCTGCGCATTGCTCATAAGCTTTATCACCAAGCTTTTTAACTTTCTTCAGTTGCTTTCTTGATGAGAACAATCCATGCTCTTTACGATAATCCACAATATTTTGAGCAAGGGTAGGGCCTAAGCCGGAAATATATGTCAATATATGCTTACTGGCTGTATTTAGGTTTACACCAACTAAATTAACACAACTAATGACAGTATTGTCTAAACTAGTCTTTAGTAATTTTTGATCAACATCGTGCTGATACTGACCCACACCAATAGATTTAGGGTCAAGCTTAACTAGTTCAGCTAAAGGGTCTAATAGTCTTCGTCCAATTGATATTGCGCCTCTAACAGTTAAGTCTAGTTCTGGAAACTCTTCTCTAGCAACCTGTGAAGCAGAGTAGATTGATGCACCAGCCTCACTAACCATAAAAATTGGGGCTACTACACCTAATGAACTAATGAAATCTGCAGTTTCGCGACTAGCAGTACCATCACCAATGGCGATAACTTCAAGCTTTAATTTACTTATTAACCCGGTAATAATTTTTTCAGCCTCACCTTTTGCTCTATCTGGATAGATTACTGTATTTACAATTAAGTTCCCTTGCTCATCTAAACATACTGTTTTACAGCCTGTACGAAAACCCGGATCAATAGCCAAAATCCTTTTACCACCAAGAGGAGCCTGTAATAACAATTGTCTTAAATTTAAGGCAAATACATCAATAGCAGCAATGTCAGCTTTCAGCTTCGAGCTTTTCGCAAACTCAGCTTCAAGTGATGGTGTGAGTAGTCTTTCTATACAATCATCTAAAGCTAACCCAACTTGTTTGCTAGTTTCAAAATTATGCTTTACTACAAGATTCGCAATAGTTCTTTTCAATTTAAACAAATCCACTTCAATACCAACTTTTAAAAAGCCTTCTTGTTCACCACGTCTAATTGCTAACAAGCGATGTGAAGGGCACTTAGAAAGTAACTCATCAAATTCAAAGTAGTCCTGAAACTTAACTGCTTCCTCTTTTTTAGATTTCTTTACCCTTGAGACAATTGTCGCTGAAGCTTCATAGATTGCTCTT
>CALARN010000079.1 GCA_937889205.1 uncultured bacterium | reverse complement strand
GAAGACAAAATGTAAAGGCATCACAATCTATCGTGATGGTAGCAAGAATAATCAAGTACTAGAAACGGTTAATAAAGTATCTGAGCAAAAACAGAAGGCAACGACTTTAAACACTGTGAAAAGTGAAGTTGAGTATAAGACTCAAGCAAATACTCTAACCCCAAATGCCTTAGAAGTTCTTAACAAAAGAGCCTTATTAAAAGACGAAAATGGTATTGTCAACGAGACTGTAACTGAATTGTGGCAAAGAATCGCAAAGTTTATCGCTTCTGCTGAGAAGAATGAACTTCAAGTAAAGTATCAACAGATTTTCTTTGATATCATGAATAGTGGGGACTTTCTATGTGGTGGCGCATTAATCTGGGCTGGCATGGGTAAAGAGTCAATACTATCAAAATGCTTGGTACTACCAGTTGGCGATAGCATCGATTCAATCTTTCAATCATTGAACTGGAATATTCAATGTTTACGTAGAGGAGTTGGTACAGGCTTTAACTTCTCACATATCCGCTCAAGTTTTGTGAAAGTAAAAACAACTGATGAATTTGCTGCAGGTCCGGTTGAATACCTGAGAATGTACAATAGAGCACAAGATACTATTCGCGGACGAGGAGGCAGAGGTTTAGGCTCTATGGCAATTTTAAACGCAAACCACCCAAACATTGAGGAGTTTATTAATTGTAAAGATGATTTAAATGCAATTACCCATTACAACATTTCTGTTGGAGCAAGCGATGAATTTATGCAAGCAGTCAAGAATGATGCAGATTGGGATTTAGTTGATCCTCATACAAAATCAATCATTAAAACTATCAAGGCTAAAGAGCTATTTGAAAAGATTGCGAAGCATGCTTGGCTAAGCGGCGACCCAGGAATGTATTTTCTTGATACCGCAGAATCCGGAAATACGACACCGACGCTTGGTAATATGCAGGCAACTAATCCATGCGGTGAACAACCTTTAATTCCTTTTGAAACTTGTAATATGGGGCATATAAATTTGAGTAATATGGTTATAGGGTTTCCTTTACTTACTAACAAAGATCTTGTAAATGATGAAATAACTAATAAATTAAATCTGATTGATTGGAATAAACTCGAATATGTAACTACTGCAGCAGTTAGATATCTAGATAACATTATTGATATCAACAATTATCCTATTAAAGAGATAGAAGAGATGACAAAACTCACTAGGAACATTGGAGTTGGTGTCATGGGATTTGCAGATATGCTTATTAAATTAGGTATAAGTTACGGTTCGACACAAAGTATCGAGCTTAGTGAGAAAATTATGAAATTCATTTCTGATAAAGCTATTTTAGCATCTCAACTTCTTGGTAAAGAAAAAGGAAATTTCCCAGCTTTTAAAGAATCAACTTGGATTGCTAAGAACATTGAGCATATGCGCAATACTAGAGTAACTACTATAGCTCCAACAGGAACAATTTCAATCATTGGTAATTGCAACCCCGGAATAGAACCCGTTTTCTCTTTAGGCTATCGTCGTAAAAACTCTATGGGTGGAACAGATCAGGAGGTGATCGACCCATTAATTGAAGAAGTAGCGAAAGCCTATGAATTCTATTCAGAGAAATTTATTCA
>CALARN010000078.1 GCA_937889205.1 uncultured bacterium | reverse complement strand
GCCCTTCGCCGTCGATTCGCATTCTACAATTTGGAGCCCGCTTTCAAAAGTGAAGGATTCAAAAAATATGTGGAGGGAATTAACAATCCTAAGTTTGCCGCTTTAGTTGAAGTAATTCTTTCTCTAAATGATGCCATTACTGTCGATGCGTCATTGGGAAAAGGTTTTTGCATAGGGCATAGTTATTTCTGCGTTTCCGAAGAAACAGACATTGATGATGCTTGGCTATCTGAGGTTGTCGAATATGAGCTGATCCCTCTAATCCGCGAGTATTGGTTCGATGAACCATCAAATGTTGAGCACTGGGAGCAAAGATTGCGTGGTGCCATTCATGGCTAATATTCGGATAAAGAATATTTACTATATGTTAGCGTATGCATTTCGTTCACTTGCCCCAAACGGTATGCTAAATTTAGCATCTGAAGAGTTTGACAACATACACGACCTTTTTGCCTTCATTCTATCCAGAGACATAGCTACCCAAGTAAAAAGGGGGTTGCATCGTGATTACTGTAATCAAACCGAACCTAGGAGCATCATAAAGGGGAAAATATGTGTATCCGAGTCTATTAGCCGCAACACGCTCATGAATAAACAACTTGTGTGCCAGTTCGACGAGTTCTCTGAAGACAACCCGCTCAATCAAATACTGAAAACTACAGTCCTTTTGTTGGTTAAGCATGGGCAGATAAAGATCGAGACTAGAAAATCACTCAGGAAGTTGTTGCTCTACTTTTCCGAAGTAAAGGAAATCGATCCTATCTCGATCAATTGGGAAAGTTTATCGTATCACAGAAATAATTCATCATACCGCCTGCTGATAAATGTCTGTTGGTTGGTCATAAATGGTCTCTTGCTGACAACTGATAGTGGGAAACAGCGCCTTGCCAGCTTCATTGATGACCAACAAATGCATAGATTGTTTGAAAACTTCGTGTTGAATTACTATAAACGAGAGTATCCGCATTTATCTGCTAACGCTGCATACATAGAGTGGAATATATCAGAAGACGACAACCGACTTTTTTTGCCGATAATGAAATCAGATGTAACCATGGTATATGCGGAGAGAACCCTGATTATTGATACGAAATACTACGCACATGCATTACAGACTAACCCTTTATTTGATAGTAAAAGTGTAAATTCGGCCAATCTATACCAGATATTTACTTATGTTAAGAATAAGGATAGGCGTGCTTCAGGTAATGTATCAGGAGTTCTTTTGTATGCAAAAGTAGATGAAGAAATTTCACCTGATTATGATTATTGCATAGGAGGTAATCTAATAGGTGTGAAAACTCTCGACTTGTCAGGAGATTGGGAAGCGATCAAGTGGCAGCTGGATACACTAATCAACGACTATTTGATTCATGAGTCAGCATAATACTATTGATCACAAGCTATTGATTGAATTAATAATTCAACGATAACCCAAAAATTAAACGATAGCTCGGTAACAGCTGAGCTATTTTGCTATTGAACGACAATTCAGATGAGAAAATCACCGTCAAATTGCTTCGCAGCGGCTTGCTACTCTTGCTAGTAGTGCAAAAAAAAGCCCGAATCATGGGCTTTTGGGGCAAAGAAAAAGAACGGTAATTTTCTATCAAAATTACCGTTCTTTTGTGGTGGAGGCGGGGAGAGTCGAACTCCCGTCCGAAAACCCTTTTGCCAGACCTTC
>CALARN010000077.1 GCA_937889205.1 uncultured bacterium | reverse complement strand
ACCATTAGTGTCATCTGGACCAACCCAAGCAATAGCCGACAAATCAGCTGAATTACCAGCACGATATTGTAACCTAAGGAATGTGTCTGGGGGTACATTGCCTTGCCATTGTTGATAGTAGAAACTTGAAGTATTAGAACCCGTGTCATAGACACCAGAAGTATATTCACCTGTAGCTAAGTATCCATAACCTGTCTCATCACCTGCACCACCAGGACCTCCTCGTAATACTCTAAAATCTGCAGCACTATCATTAGTGAGTAGATAAGAAAAGGCATTGCCTTGAGTATCAATCACTGAATCGACATCATTAATACCGTTATCTAATTGCATGCCACCACACCTTGAAGGGCTTGTTTCAGTAGTTAAATCTACTGCTTGATACTCCTCAGCGCCATAACCAACTAATATGGCTCTTTTATCTCTCTCAATAATTGAAATACCCCTCACACTCATACCGTTAGTATCATATTGACCGATTATTGGGCGATTATTACCAGTTTTAGTTGACGTATTAATAATAAAGAACTCTTGCTCACTTGATGAGCTTCCTGTCCCAAAATAAGTACGATTGCCATCTGGAGAGACGAAAATATCAAAAGACTGTTGATTATTCACATTTGTATGAGAAGCAATAGTCATACTAGCTGGATTAGCAACATTTACAATGGACATTTCGTACCAATCTTGATCAAGAGATGCAAACAAATAGTTCCCTCTTACAATGATCTGACTAACCTTTGAGACCTGAAATAAATTTTGGTATTGAGAGACTTGTAAACTGCCTATAATAGATCTTGAACCCGTTTTTTGTGTTAGATTGAAGCTATATACATATCTACCGGCCGCTACATAACCTACATCGCCTACAACCCAAACACCATTGGCATCTTCTGTTCTAGGTGTATTGTAATAACCAACCTCGGCGTAAGGGGTTGTTGTTAAATCTAAAATCACCACTTCTTTTGAGTCTTGAGTGGTTCCAAGATATGCATAATCGCCAGAGACGAAAATGTTATTAGTTAAATAACCATTAAATTCACCCTCGACTGTGATGATTGGATCTTCGACCCCGTCAATAATTACTTTAGTAAAGGCTACTCCGTCTGAACTACCACCCGTTCCTAGATAAGAAATTCCGGTATCAGTAAATTCAGAGAAAATTGTTTTAGCAGTAGCATTACCAGGAATATCATATTCATTTATTGCAAGAGTTGGTTTACACCAATCAGGAAAGAAAATTCTCTGTAACTGTATTTCGCCACCTAAGGTGGACTGAATTGTTGTTTGGTTATTAGTACCATCATTAAAGTCTGCGACTGTATCTTCATACCATTCTAGGGTATTCCAATCATTGACATAGATTGTTGAAGTTACAGTATTTTCTTTTTGAGTAACATCTATCCATGAAGCAAGAATATTAATTACCCTTGTATGTGGATCTGGTGTCCCCCCTGTCAACACAATATTTCCGCTAGAGTCTCGATTCGCAATACTAATGGTGAAACTTAATGTGACTCCATCTAATTCGGCTGTACCATCCTCGATTGTATAAATATTATTAGCAAAAACAAGGTGCTTTGGACCATCGTTTGTGTTATTAACTATTGCAGACCAGAGATCGTTCTTTACAACCGTAACTGCATTATATATTTCTTTAATTGCATAAATGCTACTGTTTTTTAATGTTTGATTTTTGGTACTTCTAACACCCTCAAGTATTAAGCTACCTACAACAATTATTGTCAGCGAAAACATGGTAATTGCTAAGATAATCTCAACTAATGAAAATGCTTTTTTATTTCTTTTACTCGACATATTTCTCAGATGTAATTAAACCCTCACTAGAAATATTTATTGTATAAGCTTCAAGTCCATTTCTAACATTTAGGCTGCCTGAATTTATCGGTTTGAATGAGCCTTGCGCAAAATTTAATTCAGAACTACCATTAAAATCAATTGCTTCTATTTCAATATCACTTGTAAAATTAAATGTATCTTGTTCCGTTGCTGTTGCCAGCGAATTTCCTTTATATACTACGTAACTATTTTCAAAAAATGCAATACCAAAACTAGTATCATCTTTTTGTGTGTATGCGTTCTGCGCAACTAAAAACATGGCTGAACGAACATCCTTCATAGCAGAAACTGCTCTTGTAGTTTGAATTTGATTAATTGCAACCGGTAAAGCAATAATGGACACTGCAAAAACTACAGCAACTACAACTGTAACTTCAAGCAAAGTAAATGCAGCTAGTTTTCTACTCATTTTGTTCTTAGGCATTTAAGGTGGACATTAACTGATAAATCGGTCCAATAATAATCATGGCTAGTCCGCCTATCATTACTCCAATAAAAATCAATAATATTGGTTCAAGCAGAGTAGCTAAATTATTTGAGATTTCATTTGCCTCTTCAGCGTAAAACTCATTAACATATTTCAGTGTTTCAGCAAGTGAACTTGTCTCTTCTCCTATCTCAACCATTTTTACATAAGTAAAGGGGAAAAGCTTCGGATAAGCCTCCATGGCCTTTGCTAGACTTAAACCATTAAGCATTTTCTCTTTAATATCTTCTAAAGCTTCAATATAAATGGAATTATCGTTAGTCTCGCTTGCAATCTTTAGCGCATCGTTAATTGGTATTGCATTGTCTAACAAAATCGAAAATGTTTGCGAAAATGTTGCCAGTATGTTGTTCTTATTAAGATTTTTGAAAACGGGGAAAGATAAAGCCAATTTATCTTTTAGTTTTTTACCGGCTTTTGTCTTATTAGTAAACATATATCCGGCAATTATGACAACAATTAAAAGCACAACTAAGAGGACTGTATTATCTCTAATAAAAGCTGCCGCATTCAAAACAAATTGTGTAAATTCAGGTACATTACCAAAAGCCGAAAACATAGAATCTAGTTTTGGTAGTAAGAAGTAGACAACACCCAAAATTTCAAAAGAAGTCATACCTAAAACAATAAGTGGATATACTAGAGCCCCCTTAACTTTTTGCTGTAATTCATATGACTTTTTTAAGTAATCGGCCAATATGAATAGATTTTCGTTTAAAGTTCCGCCTTGCTCACCTGCACTAATTAAAGATATTACTAAATTAGAAAAAATATTTTTGTGCTTTCGCATTGACTCAGCAATTGATGTGCCATTACCAATATCAACTAACATTTGTGAAAACACTTCTTTCAATCTAGGATCATCAATCTGCTCTGCAAGAATTGCAACAGCACCCTCTAAAGCTAAGCCAGATTTAAGCATAATGCCTAAGTGTCTGAAAGAAAATGCTATTTTTAAAGGGGAAACTTTACCTAAATAAAAGCCCCCTTTCTTTTTTGCAACAATTGGTTTTAGTGAAGTATCTACAGATTGTGTAGGTAGATTCTCGGTTATTTTTGTTTTACTCATTTAATGCGGTAACTCTAATTAATTCGGCTATATCAATTTTACCTTGATTCATTTTATTTAATCCATCCTCTAAAATTGTAACTAAATTTACTTTTTTTGCTTGCGTATATAATTGGTCAACATTAAAATCCTTATTGTTAATAATCTCTCGCATCTCTTTATTTAAAGAGAATACTTCATAAAGTCCAATTCTCCCTTTATACCCTGAATCTCCACACTCTTCACAACCAACATGTTTAAATAATTTATCCCCTGGTTTAATAATCTTAGCTAAATCAGGACGTGCATATTTCAAGTCTTCAACTTCCTCTTTTGTGACTGAATAACTTTTCTTACATTTCTCACAAAGTAGTCTGGCAAGTCTTTGGGCAATAATTAAATTTACTGTTGAGGCCACCAAATAAGGCTCTACTCCCATATCAATCAGTCTAGGGATAGTAGTAACAGCATCGTTAGTATGTAGTGTTGAAAGTACCAAATGCCCTGTCATAGCTGCATTAATTGCAATCCTAGCTGTTTCGGTATCGCGAATTTCTCCTACCATGACAATATCTGGGTCTTGTCTTAAAATTGAACGCAGACCATTGGCAAATGTCATATCTGCCTTAGGATTAACCTGAATATGATTGACACCCTCCATATCAAATTCAACAGGGTCTTCGATAGTAGTGACATTTTTTTCGCGAGAGTTAATAACCTGTAATATTGAATAAAGCGTAGTAGTCTTACCAGAACCGGTTGGACCTACAGCTAAAATCATTCCCCAAGGTTTTGAATAAGCTTTCTCTACAAGTTCAAATTGCTCACCGACAATTCCTAACTTCTCTAAGCCAAGTTGCTTGCTATCTCTTGTTAGTAAACGAATTACTACTTTTTCACCACGAGAAGTAGGTAAAATTGAAATACGCGTATCTAGCTTGCCTTCTTCAGGAAATTTAAAAGTAATTCTGCCATCTTGTGGTGAAAAATGTTCATCAGTTCTCAGCCTTGCCAAAATCTTAATTTTAAAGATTAATTCATCTTCATACGATTTATCTATTAAGAGAATATCTATTAAAATACCATCGATACGATACCTTACAAGCATATCTGTTTCAGTAGGTTCGATATGAATATCTGAAGCCCTACGATGTAGTGCAGTTAATACAATATTGTTAAGTAACTCGCTAATATCACCAAAATCTGTATCGCTAGAAATTGGCATAGGCTCATCGCCCTCTTGGGGTAATTCAACAGCAGTATCAGCGTTAACCTCTTCCACAGGTTCAGTATCTTCAGCTACAGGACCGGTATCGAGCACTGGCTGTTCATCGAATTGTTGCTCTTTATTGGCAGAATCCATATAACTATCCTACTTGTTTTTGGAAGAAAAATAAAGATTTATAGACTAAAAAAGAGTCCTAATAAATTAGGACTCTTCATCTTAATTATACAAAGTGTCTACCTCTTAACTGAAATTGTTTTTCCTTCAGCTAAGGGAGCATTGATTGTAATTCTACCACCAGTTGTTTGGCAAATAGAATAACCATAGCCATTAGTCGCAGTTACTGCTAATGGATCAACTGGAATGCCTACTATATATTCATCTACTAAGTCTGGTTCTAATACAACAAATGTATCTGCAACAGAAGCTGGACCGATAAATGCCATATCTGCTGGATCAGCAGTACAAGTTGGAATTGCAATACCATCAGTGTTTGTTAACATTGCTGTAGTATTACCTTGTTCTGATGTAAACTGTGTAATTGCATTTAAAATCTGTGTGACATCAGCGCTTCTTTGAGCATTTCTGGTGTCTTGGAAGTTCTTGGCTGGGTTGATAGCAATGAATGTAATCGCTGTAAGAATCGCGATTAATGCTACCACAACCAAGATTTCAATAAGGGTGAAACCCTTAAGACTCTTTTGCTTGGACATGGGCAAATTTAGTAAAAAATTAATTATGCCAATCTTTTATTGACTAATATAGTTTAGGAATTTTTGATAATGAAGTCAAACAAAAATCCCGCTTTTTAAAAAGCGGGATTTTTTAACTTCACAAAAAAGTTTATCTACTAACTGAAATCACTTTGCCACCCTCTGCTAAAGGAGCAGCAATGGTAATTCTGCCAGCTGCTGTTTGACAGATTGTATAACCATGACTTACAGTGGCTGTACTTAAAGGATCAGTTGGAATGCCAACAATATATTCATCTACTAAGTCTGGTTCCAACGTAACATATGTACCTGCTGTTAAAGTAGTGCCAACAGGTGCTAAAGTTAATGGTGTTGCTGAACATAAAGGTACGGCAACTCCAGGAGCATTAGTTAACATAGCAACTGTATTGCCTTGTTCCGATGTGAATTGAGTTACTGCATTCAAAATCTGTGTGACATCAGCGCTTCTTTGAGCATTTCTGGTGTCTTGGAAGTTCT
>CALARN010000076.1 GCA_937889205.1 uncultured bacterium | reverse complement strand
TGGCGGGTAACAATTAATCCAACTGATGCCACCATACTATATACAGCTCCAATTTCGGGAAATGGCTACTACCAAGCCGCTACATCGATTATTATAAAAATTGGAATTCAAACTGGAGGCAGCAATCAAATTGTTAATCCAAGCATAGTTGGTCAATACGATTTAACTATCACTCTAAGCAATCTTAACAGTTCAGATATTGAACAAGCAATTCTATCTATTCCCATTGTCGATTCAGATCAGATAAAGGTAGACGGATTTGTGACTTCTCAACTGTATTTTGACATTGATGCAGCAGTAGATGATATTGATTGCGAAGCCAACTCGTGTTCTGCTCACGAAAACGGCTTAACTACAAGTAATTATTCAGTATCTTTAGGAGAACTTAGTGCTAATTGGGTAAATCAGTCGAACACCCTATCTGTGCAACATTCTGACGGCAATCAAGGATTAATAAATTCAATTTACATTGACATTTCATCAAATATCTCGGGTGGAGCCGTTGTATATATTAAAAGCCTCAATGCAGGTTTGAAAGGCCCAAATACAAACCATATTGTTAGCGTTGCAGATGGTGATAATATTACTGCGGGTTCAGGACTTTATGGCTTCTCACTAACTACAGAAGCAGAAGGGACCGGCACAATTGTAAGAAATTCGAACTGCACGTCAAGTAATACCTATTGTGGACTTGATTCCACCTTTAAAGAAGTGTTCAATACTGATGGAAATATAATAAATGACGGTCGTGTGCGAATTGATTTTGCCGCATCACCTGGTATAAACAATAATCCCGGCATTTACCAAGACACCTTAGTGTTTACCGTCACAACGACCTTTTAGCCTCCATCTTAAATGATTTGACGGGTGTAGCATGCATCGATAATGCAGGAAGATAAAGCAATCTTAATCTACAGAATTGCTCTTAACTGATCGCAGGTATATAATAACTAAATATTTGTTATGAACATACAATTGGGAATTAATTACGAAGATTTACTGACTAAATTTATTGCATTTAAAAGCATTTCTGCTGACTCTAAACACAATAAAAACTCACAAAATTGTGCAAATTGGCTAGCAGAAATACTAAATAATGCGGGCTTTATCACTACGCTTTGGACTAAATCCCCCGCTAATCCAGTCATTTATGCTAGTTATGTCAGTAAACCAAAAGCAAAGACAATTCTCATTTATGGTCATTATGATGTACAACCAGCAAAAAAAAGTGACGGCTGGGCAACAGAGCCATTTAGATTAACTAAGAGATCTAATCGCTACTATGGCAGAGGTGTAATGGACAATAAAGGACAAATACTAATACACATCTATACCGCATTAAAGCTACTTGAAGAAAAGAAACTAAATGTCAACTTAAAGTTTCTGATAGAAGGAAACGAAGAAGCAGATACCGGTAGTCTTACTAAAATTGTGGTAGAACATAGCGAAGAGCTTAATTGCGATCATATTATTATTTCAGACGGAGATATCATAGACAACCACCCAGTGATTGAAGCCGGCCTAAGAGGTGTATGCAATGCAACTTTAGTATATAAAACTGCTAATACAGCAGTACACTCTGGAAGTTACGGGAATACCATCCCTAACGCTGCCCATGAATTATCTAGACTTATTAATAAGCTTTTCGACGATGATGAAGATATTATTATCCCTGGATTTTATGCAGACGTACCAAAAGAAGTACTTACGGCTTTGCCTGAAACTTTCGAAAAATTAAATAAAAAGATTGGTATTAAAAAGTTGTTTTTGAAAGACAATGATACCTTTCACAACAAAACCGGAAATTTACCCGCCTTAGTTGTGACCGGTATCCAATCAGGCTATGTAGGAGCTGGTTACGCTAATATTGTGCCCAACACCGCAACTCTAAATTTCAATCTACGCTTTGGCCAAGAACAATCGCCAGAAAAAATAATCAACTCTGTAAAAACCTTTATTAAGAAAGCAACTCCAAAATATGTTGACTATGAATTAACTTTTACTGGCTTTGTTAAAGCAACTAGATTTAATCTAAACACCACTTTTGTCAAAAGAGTAACTAAGGCGTTAGAAGCTATTTATCAACAACCTTTAATTACAAAGTACGTGGGTGGAACACTACCAATTGTCAACGTATTTAGTGAGTACTTACACTCAGACCCCGTATCTATACCACTTGCTAATAACGACTCAAACATGCATGGTATCAATGAAAACTTAACCATAGAAAGTATCGAGCTTGGCTTGAAATTTAGTGAATGGCTGCTAACTCAAAACTAAAATATGTTAATATTTATTTTTAAGCTAAGAAATGCTAGAATAAGCCGTCATATTTTGAAACGAAAGAAGACAGAACAGTTGATGGGTAATTTACCATCTGAATCAGTATATAATTCTTCAAAGATTTATTTCTCCAATATTTTTTATGTCTCATCTAGACTATTCTCATGAAACGAAATACCTTAAAAGGTAAAACCTTGTTGCTTGTAAATACCGGCAGTACACATAAAAGACATGTCTTAAAACGACTTAAACAACTAGATATTCATCTAGTTGCACTAAACAAAGATAAAAACTGGGCACAACCATATGTTGATGAGTGGATTCTTACCGACAATAGCAATCATAACCAAGCATTACTAGACTTAGACAAGTATTTAAAAGAACATACTAATACAAAAATTGATGGAGTAATTACTTTCTGGGAAGATGATGTACTCTTAACATCAAAGATTGTAGATAGATATAACCTTATCGGTATCCCTTTAAATATTGCTAACCAGGTTAGAAATAAATTCAAGTTCAGAGAGTTCTGTGCAGCACAAGGCTTGCCTTTTCCTAAGTTTAAAGCAGTTAAAAACAATGAAGATCTTGATTATATCAATAAGAATTTTAAGTATCCATTAGTTATCAAGCCTGCCTTTGGTTCTCAAAGTAATTTTGTTGCTAAAGTCACCACAGAAGAAGAATTAGATACTACATATAAATACATTCGCTCGAACATCTCTACTAATGTCGAATCAGCACTTGCCGATGGATTAGAAATTTTTGTTGAAGAATACATTGAAGGTGATGAGGTTGATATTGATTTATTATTACAAAACGGCAAAGTAAAGTTTGCCGTTGTTTCAGACAATTTTGACAAGACTTTTAACGAATTTTTTCTAGATAAAGGACAATCAGCACCTTCAAGCCTATCAGAAGATACGCAGCAGTCTTTAATTGAGCTATGTGAAGATACTCTTGAAAAGCTAGGCATTTACAATGGTTGTATCCATTATGAAGCCAAAGCTACCAAAAACGGGCCCTTTCCAATTGAAGTCAATATGCGTATGGGGGGTGATTATGTGTGGTCATATATTAAAGACGCTTGGGGTGTAGATTTAATCGAATATGCCGTAAAAATTGCGGTGGGGGAACATATTAAGTTCCCTAAAAACATGCAGCCTAAAAAATATGTTATCGGTTGGGATCTTCATCCAGAAGAATCGG
>CALARN010000075.1 GCA_937889205.1 uncultured bacterium | reverse complement strand
ATTCACCAAGAAAGTTTTCTTCCATGTTTCACCATTAAAATAATAACTAATTTTTTATCAACCACTTGCATTAAAGATAAGCTTCTTCACCATGTAAAGTGATGTCTAGACCTACTTCTTGTTCATCAGAAGAAAGCTTGACCGGTGTTATTTTATCAATAATCCAAAGGGCAACATATGTGAACAAGAACGCATAGACTATGACACCAATTCCAACTGTCAACTGCTTTACAAAGAACAATCCCCCTCCATAAACAAGCCCTTGTTGTGCGGCTGTTACTGCAGGATTGGCAAGGGTTGATGCAAAAAGACCAGTGCATATTACACCAACAAAACCTCCGACCCCATGCACACCCCAGACATCAAGTGCATCATCCAAACCAAGCTTATTTTTAAGGGTAACAGCGATATAACAAACAATTGATGCCAACATACCAATTACTACAGCCCATCCGGTTGTAACATATCCAGCTGCTGGTGTTATTGCTACAAGTCCAGCAACTGCCCCTGTAAGAAGACCTACAAATTTTGGTTTCTTCTCAAATATCCACGCAATTATAAGCCACACTACAGCGGCCACTGATGCCGCCACATCAGTATTCACAAAAGCCAATGCAGTTATTGAATCGACTCTTAGTTCTGATCCTGCATTAAAACCATACCAACCAAACCAAAGGAGGCCAGTACCAAGTGCTACAAGAGGAATATTGTGTGGACCCTTATCTACAATTTTTCTTTTGCCAACAAAAAACACCGAAGCTAGAGCTGCAAATCCTGCAGTACAATGTACAACTGTGCCACCTGCAAAATCAAGAACACCCCATTGCTGGAAAAGACCACCACCCCAAGTCATATGAGCAATTGGAAAATAAACAAAAATCAGCCATACGGTCAGGAATACTAAATAAGCTTTAAAGCGCACCCTATTTGCAAAAGCTCCAGTTATGAGTGCAGGTGTAATAATGGCAAACATCATCTGATATGCAAAAAAAACCAATAATGGCAAACTACTTTGACCTTGAAAAGCAGAGGTGAAATTTACACCTCTAAGGCATGCCATATCAAGATTGCCAATAACCCCACCAACATCACCAGAGAAACAGAGTGAGTAACCAAAAAGGAACCATAATACCGTGGTCCAGCCCATTGATACAAAACTTTGTGTCATGATGGCAAGAACATTTTTTCTACCAACAAGGCCACCATAGAAAAAAGCAAGCCCAGGTGTCATAAGCATAACAAGGCTTGTGGCTACCAGCATAAAACCAGTATTTCCAGTATCAAAATTCGGAAGCATTTTTAATCCTCCTTATTTTTCAAATACCAGCAAATAAACTTGTATTACAAATTAACGAGTATATATGTTATTGCAAAATTAATTTTTGTAAATGGTTGGATAATCTAATATAACAATCTAGATTTGCAATCCGTAATGAGATGATTCTGATTTTTACTCATCAACATTTTTTTCATGTAGATGGCAAATTCGTTGCGTGAATCAAGATCATCGTAGTAGTG
>CALARN010000074.1 GCA_937889205.1 uncultured bacterium | reverse complement strand
TTCAAACAAGCCAGATAGTCAAGGTATTTGCTTTATTGGCGAGATAAATGTGGCCCAATATCTAAGAGCCAACATTAAAATACATAAAGGTGAAATTATTGATGCAGATACTAATAAAGTAATTGGTGAACATGATGGTATTGAGTTTTACACCATGGGGCAAAGAGAGGGATTGAATTTGGGTGGAGCTAAAGAGCCATATTTTGTAGTTGGCAAAGACAAGGGTAGTAATCAGTTGTTCGTAGCTCAAGGCAAACAAAATCCGAAATTATTTAATAATATTGTTAAGTTTAGCGATTTGCATTGGATCAACAAACAAGAAAATGTTAATTTGAAAAATCTCAGTGCAGTAATTCGCTACCGTCAAAAACCTGAGAATGGAAGACTATTTAGTAATTATTTTGAGTTTGATAAACCTCAAAGAGCAATTGCTGAAGGGCAGCTACTTGCAATATACGAGGGTGAGATTTTACGAGCAGCTGCAGTTATTATTAATTAAAAAATGTTAGTAAAAATTAAACTACCAATAAATATCGAGATAAATAATTTTTTCACTAATAAACCATATTTTATTAGGGATTTAGCTGATGATAGTCTTTATGAGCGGCTTATTCCTTTGATAGTAAAAGTATGTAATGAGCCTAGGATTTTTAATAGATTATTTGCAAAGAAATTTGTTAAGGGAGCAACTTACCGTCCTATAAATGCTTTAGAGTTTTTAGTTTATGCTAACAGAGGTTGGCAAAAACAAGAGAAGTTTCAATTTGCAATTTTTAATGAAGATAACGATATTGTTGGTACTCTTGAGTTAAGATCAAATGATTCTAAAGCTTGTGAGATTGGATATTGGGCATCAGAAAATCATCGAGGAATAATGAGTAACGCTGTGATTGCAATTGCTAAATTAGCTAAGAGTGTTGGTTATGAGAAGTTGTTTCTGTTAATTGCGCCAGATAATATTGCTTCGCAAAAAGTTGCAAAAAATGCGGGCTTCTTATTAGAGAACCCGCACTTTGAAAATTCTAAAGGTGTTTATCAGTTATATGAAAAGAAGCTTTAATCGTCGTCTTCTTCGCCAAATGTTTTTTTGAAGAGATTACTAGCTTCTTCAATAATCTTGTAGGCTTGTTCAACATCGCCCCAACCCTCTACTACCACTTTTTTATCTGATTGGCATTTGTACTTAAATTGTAAATCTTTATATCTCTCAAAGAAGAAAGCGATTTCATCTTTTTGATGTTCAGATAAATCTTCAATGCTTTGAATGTGCTTGTAACGAATATCATCGACGGGTACTGCTAAGATCTTATCGTCTTTTTCACCAGAGTCGTTAAATAACATTACCCCAATTGGTCTTACAGAAATTAAGCAACCTGGGAATGTCGGATAAGTGATAAGGCACATGACATCTAATAGGTCTGAGTCTTCATCCCAAGTTTGAGGAATGGCACCGTATTCTATTGGATAGGGTAGTTTTTCAAATAAAACACGGTCAAGCTTAATCATGCCAGTATTTGTATGAAACTCATATTTGTTCACTGAGCCCATTGGCGTTTCTACCATCATGTTGATTTCCCTTGGAGCGTCATCGCCCATAGGTAACATAAATAATGGATTAATCATCTTTTTAAAGATTTTATCCTCTAACTTTGCAATATCTGCCATAATAATAAAATAAAAAATATTCTGTGAATGACTTAATGATAAACCCTTTGCGAAAAATTGGCAATTGTCTTAATTGAGTTTATTTTTCCCATTTTGGAAATTTATCTTGCCATTGGTAATGCTCAGATAGCTCGCCTAGTTCAATTAACATTGCCGTAATTAATTGATAGTTTTGCTATTAACTCTTCAAGTGTCAATTGTTCTTGCTCTCTGGTAGTAAGGGTTTTGAGTGTAACGAGTTTTTTCTTGGCTTCATCTTCACCAATAATGACTGCAAAAGGAATCCCTTTTTTGCTTGCATACTCAAATTGCTTGCCTAAACTTTTATATTCAGGAAAAACTAAAGTAGCAATACCCTTCTCTCTTAAGGCATTTGCCACCTCAAAGCTTTGAAGTGCATTATCCTGGTTAAAGACAGTTACTAATATCTTCGTTGTTACTGTAGCCTTAGGTAGCATATCTCGCTCTCGCATGACCTCAATAATTCTTTCAATGCCGAAAGAACCACCTGTCGCAGGAATATCTCTACCTGAGAAACTGGCAACTAGCTCATCGTAACGACCGCAGCCACCAACTGAGCCAACGCCACCTTCAATAATGGTCCATTCCCAAACTGGCCCTGTGTAATAGGCTAATCCTCTAGCTATAGTTGAGTCATAAACCAAATATCGCGGATTTTTAGTAAGACGAAAGATTTCTCTTAATTCATTAATTCCGCTTAATCCATCTTTAGTATCTTTAAGTAGCTTCGCTAATCTATCTAAAGCCTTTAATGAGTCTTTCTCAGAAGATTGCACGCAGGCTACTACTTTATCGGCTTCTGTAGCTGTTAAACCTCGTTGGATTAAATCGGTTACAGTGTCTTCTATGGGGCGTTTTTCCCATTTATCTATGGCATACACGATGTCTGTAAACTTATCTTCTCTACCGGTATATTCCGCAATGGCATTTAATATTTTTCTGTTGTTTATTCTTACCAAAAAGTCTTTAAAACCTAATTTAGTTAGTATTTCAATACCCATAGTAATATATTCAGCTTCGGCTAAAGTGTCTTTACAGCCCAAGACATCAGCATCGCATTGCCAAAATTCTCTAAACCTGCCTTTTTGGGTATTATCAGCGCGCCATACCGGTTGCATTTGGTATCTCTTCCAGGGTAAGTTGATTTTATTTGGGTACTGAGCTAATACTCTACAAGTAGGAACAGTTAAATCGTATTTCATGGCTACTCTTCTGCCCCCAAAGTCTTCAAAGTTATACACCAGTTTTTCCTCTTCTCCGTATTTTCCCATAAGAATATCGAAGTATTCTAAAGCCGGTGTTTCAAGAGGCTCGTAGCCGTATTTTTGAAATATCTGCTCGATAATACCAATAATCTGTTTACGTTGTTGTAATTCTTCACCAAAAAAGTCTCTAAAACCTTTTAGTGTTCTTGGTTTAATTTTGTTCATTTTAATATTGATTATTAATTTATTATATCAAAGAATGAGTTTAATGTAGTTTAGTATTTCAAGTATTTTTTATATTCAATTCAAGATCACGATTCAGTTTAAAATATATAACCCATAATTTATGATATTGGTAATATTATATTACTTTCTGTATCACTTAAAACGCCAATTCATCAATGTATTCAACTACTGAGTTTTGCTATGAAGAGACACTTATTGTAAATATTTTCCAATCTGATGTATGATGAATAAATATTTGAAGAATGTACAAATATGGTTAAATATCAAAATCGAGGACAAGGCACATTAGCAGCAATACTATGGGTAGTGGCTTTCTTTCTTTTATTAGACTTATTGATTACGATTTTAATGTTAACCGGGGTTAATATTAGCGAAGTTTTCAAACAAGATCTCACTAATCAGACTATGATTACTGATAATTCTATTAGAACAGACAATACCACTAACTATATCAGCACAGATAATCAATAGTTTCAAACAAAGGATTTATTTGAGTTTGAGCCTCTCAATGATTAATTTGTAGCCATCGTTGCCGTACTTCAAATTTTCACTCACTTTAGCAATTGTTGCTGATGAAGCTCCTGTTTCTCTTTCTATTTGTGTATAAGGAACGCCTTGGTCTAGCATAGAAGCAATATTAACTCTCGCTGCAATGCTCTCTTGCTCTGCATTACTTAATAAATCTTTAAGAAAAATCTTAATTTCTTCAGTATTGCGTAGTTTCAATAAAGCCTGAGCTAATAACTCAAGATTTTGGTGGCTAGTTTCATTACTCATGCTTTACTTTAGCAATCTAATTTAATTAAGTATGTTTGGATACATTCTATTGTATAACAAATTCTTTGATTTTAAAAAGACC
>CALARN010000073.1 GCA_937889205.1 uncultured bacterium | reverse complement strand
TATTTGATGCTCCAAGATTAAGAGCTCTCGTCCAGCCATTATCAGACGAATATCCAAGAAATGTATGAGTTAACCCTAAATTATCAGAAGTTCCATCAGTTTTAAATGTTCCTCTTGTTAATGTTATATACGCCGAAGAACTTAAATTATCCTCAAACGCCCAGGTAGCGCCTGCTCCATCAAAAGTAACGTTCCCCGGAGTCTTGCCGTTCCAGGTGATGGATTGGGTAGTAGCTGAAGTAGAAACAAAGGAGATGGCAGAAGTGGTGGCGGAGCCTAGGGTGTAGGTCATAGAGGAGGATAACCTCAAAGCATAGCTATTAGCACCTACGGTGGCATCCCCAATAGATAAGGTAACAGCTGCGGTATGAGTTGCAGTGTTGGTATAGCCGGTATAGTCTACACTTCTTGCTACAGCAGCGGCATCTATGGTTAAGGCCCCAGATCCGGCAGTAGCAAAGACATAGTCTGCGGCAGTAGGTACTACTGCTTCATTCCAAGTAGTGGCTTCACACCAATTGCCACCAGTTGGGGTTACTGTTCTTATGCTACCACTACCGCTATCTGTCCAGCCTGTGTTACCAGTACCGGTGAAGTTTACTGTTTTATACCAAGTAGCTCCGCCGGAAACAGTAGTTCTATTCATAGAAACATAATCACCCACCACCACTCCGTCCGGTTTTGTCATGCTAATGGCAGTAACGCTATCGCTGGAGTCAAAGGTAACTAAATTACCACTTGATCCGTTGAAATAGATGGCAGTGCCAGAGGAGGCAGTGATGGTTTTACCTACAGTCATAGTATAGGTATAACCACCGGTGAACTCCAAGGAGCCATCGGTAAGAGAGATACTGCTTTTGATAGTGTTGCTGCCAGAGAGGACTACACTACCGCTTGGTTTATTGATAGTGATATCACCGCTAGGCAAGACTCCACCGGCAGTCATGGTGTAGGTTTGAGCGCCGGTGCCGGTGAAATTAATAAGGGCAGTGCCACCGTCGAAGGTACTTTCCAATACGATGTTTCCTTTGGCTTCGATGGTGCCGGTGTTGATATAGCCATCAATTAATGTAAGCGTGCCGTTGACTACGATGGTGTCGCCAGAAGCGATGGTGAAAATTCGATTACCATAATTCCCGTTAAATGTTAAATTATTGAAAGTTACTGTAGTGGGTACATTAATGGATGAGGCATATCCAATAAAAATGACTGTCCCGTTGTTATGATTGAAGGTACCATTTGTACCAATAGTCAAGCTTGGCAACCGCCCTAAAGTCACCGTGCCACCCTCTGGAGCATTTAGTGTACCATTCTGTAAATTAATGCTTGGCAAGACCCAACCGTCAGAGATATTTACTGTTTGGCCATCGTCGATAAGAATTTTTGCACTGCCCCCTTCAAAGGTAGAAGAGCTTACCAGTGTGCCATTTAGATCGATGGTGCCATTGTTAACTATACCACGTATAAAAGTAAGCGTGCCGTTTACAATGATCGTGTCTCCAGAAGCGATGGTGAAAATTCGATTACCATAATTCCCGTTAAATGTTAAATTAT
>CALARN010000072.1 GCA_937889205.1 uncultured bacterium | reverse complement strand
GAAATTCGTAAGTATTACCCTATTACAAAGATTCTAATAATGGGAAGCCGCCCCATAAAATGCAAAGCCGGTAACAATATTTCTAAACCTTTCACACCTGAAATTTTTTTAGCCAAAGTTAAAGCACAGCTTGAATTAAATATAGAAGAAACAAATTTATTAAAATACGAAGATATCACGCTGGATTATAATAATTTTCAAGCAGAAAGAGCAGGTAAAAAAATCAATCTGACACCAAAAGAGTTTTCTTTACTGTTATATTTGATGAATAACCCTAATCGGGTATTAACCCGAGAAATGATTTTAGACCGAGTATGGACTTATGCTGCCAATACAGAAACACGAGTTGTCGATATTTTTATTAGCTTCTTAAGAGAAAAAATCGATAAACCCTATAAAAGAAAGTACATTCAATCGGTCAGGGGCTTTGGATACAAATTTGCTTAATGATTCTTTTTCGTATTTAGTTCGGCTAGTTCTTGATGAGGAATAAATATCTTTTTTGGTGTGATCATAAGCAATATAACCCCAATTAACACACAAATTGATCCAATAATTAAAAACCCCACAAAGAAGCCCAACTTGTCAGATAAGAAACCAATTAGAATTGGACCGATTAAAAAACCTGCAGAATCATTTAGTCTCTCAATACTATTCATGTAGAGATGTTTTTCCCCCGATCTTCTTGATAGATCACTATAGACAGCCTCATTAAAAATCCAGGCAATTGAGCTAAATATACTAGAAATGAAGAAAATAATAATTACCAATACTACATAGTCTGATATAAAAGGTAACAAAATCAGTATTGCACCTGATCCTATCAAGGCAATTTGTGATGCAAGCTTTTTGTATTTAGGTACACTGAATTTTGCAAGAAATAATGCCACCAAAACACCCGGAACGTTGAACATAAACATTAATAACCAATCGAGTTTTTGCGCACCTAATAATTGTTCACCAAAAATACCCCCTACAGTTGCTATTGCCGAAAACTGCATAGCTAATGTCACACCCATTATGATTGCCGGCAATACCCTTCTACCCAATATTTCCCATACTTTAAATTCTCTTAATATATTTAGTTTAATTTTCTTATTATTTTCAAGCACTCCAGTTATTTGCTTTGAAGGTGAAGACGAAATCAATAATAAAACTGACAGCAACGCCAATAATTGAATCACACCAATAGTCACAGAGCCTTCTAAAAACGAGGAGTTTAAAATTCGCGACCCAATTATTGGCCCAATAATCGATGTAAAACCGCTAACTAAAGCAAATAAACTCCAGTCTTTTGAATAATCTTCCTTCTTCTCATTGTGTGTTAAGAAGCTTTGTCTTGAAAAAGCCATAAACTCATAGTAGATATTCCAAAAAGCTGCAGCTAGAATAAGTAAGGCTGAAAAATTAGTAAGGATTCCCAGTTGAACAGAAAATGGAAACAAAGTTTGAAATATTACCGCTAATAAAATTAAAAATTTCCATGTCCGTTTTTTAAAGACTTCAGGAATTAAAAAATCTAATGAGGCTGCAATAATATTTGCAAAACTAATAATCGCACCTACAACAAATGTAGAATCAAACGCTAAATCAAGTACTATTGGGAAATAATAAACCATGATCCCTTCGATAAGCAGGATCAATGCCAAAGCAAATAAATAAAAAGTAAAGAGCTTTTTGCCGTTTATCTTATTATTTAAGTTAAAGGTATTTAATAGACCGCTAATCATAGTTAAGCACAATAATACACTAAGATTAAGCTATCCCTGCTTAAAAAGCAATGCTTACTTTTCTGCTACAATAAGAAAATATTTTTCAATTCATAAATGAAATCAAAATTTAAACCTGACGCAAATTTTTTAAAAACCTTTAATCTCTTAGAAGATACCAAAGAAAATTATTTCATTACCGGTCGTGCCGGTACAGGTAAATCCACTTTATTAAAATATTTTAAAGAGCATACAAAAAAGAACATTGTTGTATTGGCACCAACCGGCGTTGCCGCTGTGAATGTTGAAGGCGTAACAATTCATTCTTTCTTTAGATTTGGCTTTGGTATGTCGGCAAACGAGCCTATACTTAAAGATAACAAACGCAGTGACATGTTTAATGCCTTAGACTGCATAGTCATTGACGAAATTTCTATGGTGAGAGCAGATGTGATGGATTCTATCGATCTTGCATTAAGAATCAATCGTAAAAATGCGTACGAACCATTTGGTGGTGTGCAAATGATACTGTTTGGCGATCTATATCAATTACCTCCGGTTGTTGAATCTCATGAGCTTGAAAATTACTTCAATGATAATTTTTCTGGGCCATATTTCTTTAATGCCGCAGTGTTTAATGCTAACGCAACTAATCCTAATCAATCAGAATTAATATCAACAACAACTGCAACCCTTAATATTATTGAACTCGAAAAGATATATCGCCAGAAAGATGCAGAATTTAAAGCATTACTTGAAAAGATTCGTAATAATAATTGCGACCTAGCTACACTTGATCTCATCAATTCTCGAATTGATCCTGACTTCTCACTAGAGAAAATTGGCATGGGTACTGAGATTAATAACTATGAATTAGACCCAGAAAACTTAACGGTAATCTTAACGACTAATAATCGTAAAGCTGCCACGATTAATAGCGCACAATTGCAAAGTCTAGACGGAAAAACTTTTAAATACCAGGCAAAGACTACCGGCAGCTTTGATGAACGCTCTTATCCTGCTGAGGCAGAATTAGTACTTAAAGAAGGAGCACAAGTAATGCTATTGCAAAATGATACAGAAAAACGCTGGCAAAATGGAACGATTGCCCGAATCAGTGCCTTAGGTACACACGAAATTTTAGTAAATATAAATGGTGAAGACTATAAAGTTGAACCAGCAGAATGGAAGAAAATCGAATACAACTATGACAAACTTAAAAAAACCTTATCTCAAAAAGAGAAGGGTAAATTTATTCAATTCCCCCTTAAGCTAGCTTGGGCAATTACAATTCACAAAAGCCAAGGCCAGACTTTCGAGAAACTTGTTGTTGATTTAGATAGAGGAGCGTTCGCCCATGGGCAAACTTATGTAGCTCTTTCGCGTTGTACTACACTTGAAGGCATCACACTAACAAAAGAGGTAAAGTATAGCGACATCAAGATTGATAATAGAATTGTCGAGTTTATGCAAAGATATAAACTGCAATAATTCTAAAGAAATTGCGTGGAATATGCTTCGGCTAGCGTATCTGGTCGAATAACACCAATATCAAAAGCCGCACTAAACTGCCGATTTAATACCTCCAAAAAAGCGACTCTATTTGCTGGCTGACAAAAGACACCTTCAACAAACTTATGCGGCTCCATTATCATCCCCCTTCCCTGTGTCTCAATCAGTTCATCAATGAAGAAAGCTTCTTGGCTTATGCGAATATTAATTACAGGTCTTTTTATGATGGTATGTGCCCTACCGCCTTTTTGTAGTTTAACCCCAAAACTTAATAACGGATATGGAACTCCATTAAGCGCATTCACATCTATCCCTTTATTATCTTCTTCAACGGTTGATAACTCGTGATGATATGGTTTTGCCGTGACAATATCTAAAGCTGCCACAGCTAATACTTCACCTAAAATTCCACGGACATTTCCCATAGCCCCCTCTGATTCTTTACCAGTTTTCGCATCAATCACAGTTTCAGCGTACCTTGTTGCCATGCGATTTGCAGTCGTTGGATTAAACCCTTTTTTACTTGAGTAATTATCGAAGTACCATTGCTCTAAAATCAACCTATTGTTTAGGCGCATCAGCAATATTATGAAGTAAAATTTTTATAAATTTTCTCACTGCATCCGAATAAGCTAATTATACAT
>CALARN010000071.1 GCA_937889205.1 uncultured bacterium | reverse complement strand
TGTTGAGCGTAAAGGTCTTAATCTGAAAAATAAATCTGTGACCCCGGCATTACAAAAGTTAAGATTGCTTTTCGAGATTTTTATAATATGTGAAAAGCTCTCTGCAGGAATTCCCATTGCCGCCTTTATCTGATTAACCTTTTCTACTGGTACAGACGTAGTAATATCAATACAGTCCGCAGAAAAATTACTTACCCCGCCAAAAGGCCCATCACCTTGGTCGTATATTTCTTTGTACGAATGATAATTATGAACGTTGTCTTTCATATCATAACTAATGCTCCAAGCTAAGTTACTTTGATTATTCCACATTAAGTAGGTGTCATTACTTCCAGAGGTTAAAGGAATCAGAATATCTTGATCTTTTTGAGTAGAATGATTGTATATGTAATTTGTATCTTCAATCTCAACATATGTGTCTAAACGTTCTTGAGATTGCCCTCCCCCAATTTCGCTACTTGTAAGATTTTTAAAATCACAACCATATTTGTTTGCCTCAATATTCGTACAAGTACCAGCTGTTGTTGAGCCGATATCGCTTGGTAGAGATATATTGCCTCCATTATTGTTAAGAGCAGATAATGCTGTATAACCTAAATATTGCTGCATATCTAATATTTTTCTTTCTCCTAATGAGTAGTATTGTTGATATTGTTTATTTTGAACTGACTCCTGAGAATCTCTAACAGTAGTTAAAGTAGCAGTTAAAGCAACAATACTTAGTATAGATAGTAATAGTAATACTATTACCATTATTTGTGCTGAATATGTTCTTTTATTCATAGTAAAGTAATAATTATTTAGTATATTGAATTTCTCTTATTGAAACTTGAAAAGGATTCTTTAAGTATTTTCCAAAGAACTTAATGTATCTTGCACCGTCATAAGTTATATATTCAGAAGGGGTCGTAGGATTAATATTATTTGCATCTACTACTTCAGCATTAACATTTTTGCTAAGAGTAAGATTCTGACTATTACCTTGTAGTACTAATCCGCCTTTTAATATTGATGTACCTCTTATCATTGAATTATAGTTTCCCGTTATTATAAAACTGTGTATCTCATCAAAGTTGTTTCTGGTTCTCACATTTACAGTGCCACCCACAATGAACATGCAAGCAGTATCTGTATTGTTCGGAATCAAAAACTGAGTATCAATGTTTAACGTTCCTTGCACTAAGAATATTGTTGGTCGTTTACAATATACTCTACCACTAGTATCAGTTATAGTAGCATCACCGGTAATGTTTGCAACATCAACTATCAAGGGAGAATTTCTGTAAGAATTATCATAACCATCCAATAAGGATTGATTAATTATAGTATTGCCTAGACCATCGATAAGATTTAGCTCTTTATTATTAAAAATACTTGATTTATACCAAGTGAACCAGTCATCAGTTCTATTATTAATATCATTATAATTCGTAGCTTTAGATATTGAGGATAAATTTAATAAAGTATTAGGAGTAAATGTATTGATATTGCCACTTCTTGTTAGAAATAAGTCTCTAGTGAAGAATTGATTGTTTACTATTGAGGGAAAGGCAAGTTGATTAATTGATCTGCCAACAAAACTAGTGCCGCCTTTATCAGTACGCATAAATCCTGGATAAGGATTTACAGTGAATGTTCTCTCTACACTACAGCTATTACAAGCAGTGCCATTACATACCTGGTAATTATGTATCCACTTTACTGGAGACTGAAAACTTGTATTAAACCATACCCTATTTTGTATTTTACATACTGCAGAGTAGCTATTTAATCCATTCGGTATTTCTGGATTACACACTACTCCATTGTTGGGATTAACAATTCTGAATGCAGGAGCATTCATACCAGTTACTTCATAAGTATTATTTACAAATCTATAGATTGACCTATTGTTTGTAGTAATTGAAAAAGTGGCATTCTCACCAAGGTAAAGAATATTTCTTACTGGAACAACATTTAAACTCACGTTACTAGTAGAACAACTTGGGGCAGGATTAACTACAGCAATTATTACCATTTGGTCATCAAAATCGTATGAGTCGTATAAAGAGCATCCTTCAGATGGCTCAGAAGAGTTTCTGCAAGTAAAATCATCAGCCCAGTATTGTTCTGATATGATAGTGTTTCCATTTGCTGCTGCATGTGCAATTGCATTCGTCCTAAAAGTGTTAGGAACATTTGAATCAAGTTGTCTCCAACCTGTGCCATCTTCAAAATCACGACCGCCTAGAGTAAAAACAAACCTTTGCCCAGCTTGAATGTTAATGTCAGTATTAATTGGAGATGCTAAATTTCCCCTTCTTATGGTAAAAGAAGCTCCTGTATCAACATTACGAAATCTTAATTCGTATGCTCCAGGTGGGGAGTAAATGATTACTCTGCCGCTTGCGGTTGCTATTGAAGCAGTGCCTTGTCTACAATAGCTGTATGTGACCCTCTCAACAGGAGAACATCTTCCGTTTCGTAAATTAACAGCTCTTTGATTATTAATCCAATTAGGACTTTCACAATTTGAAGGTAGAGAAGTATCAGAGGTTGGATTTATACCTCCTGGTGATGCATTGTAATAACCATCTTCACATCCTGCATGTACTGTTATAAGTGTTACAGACATCAATAATAGAGAAAATACGGGAATAAATATAAGCAGAAGATTGTTTTTACTGACTAACATAATATCAACTTAAAAACTTAGTTGCTATCTACAAACATAATAGTTATTATTATTGTAAATTCTATTTGATAATAATACAATAATTTAGGTTAAGAGAATAACATTTATGAAACTGCCCAATTTTTTTGGTTTAGATTTAAGTTTTAGATCCGCAAAATTAGTTCAAATAAATGGTAACGGTGATGGTAGGCCGCTATTAAGCAATATTGGACAAGGAGAAGTTGACAAACCAATCACGGCTTTAAAAGATGCTAATGAAAAGAAATTATTTGCAGATAAGATTAAAGTCATTAAAGACTCAGCAGGTATTACTACTAACAAGACTGTAGTTTCTTTACCTGAGTCCACGATATTTAGCAAAGTTATCTCGGTACCCGATTTACCCGAAGAACAGCTAGAGAAAGTAATTTTCTTTGAAGCGAGAAATCACCTACCCGTCCCTCCTGAAGAAGTTCAGCTTGATCATATTCCTATAGCAATTAAAACTTTAGATGATGGACGAAAGATTCAACAGATTTTACTAATTGCAGCACCAAAGACTCTAGTTAATACATATCTTGAGGTCTTTTCTATGGCCGGCATTGAAATTCTTGCGCTAGAAACTGAATCATTAGCTTCTGCAAGAACTATGACTTTAGCCGGTGAGATAAAAGAAGGCACTTTAGTTGTTGATTTTGGGGCTCAGGGGATTGCTGTGTCTGTATTAAAAGGTAAGAATATGGTTTTTTCTCAAAGCATTGCGACTGGGTCTGATGCTTTAACATTGGCAATTGCAAAAGATTATAACTTAGACATCAGACAAGCAGAACAATATAAAAGGACATATGGTATGTTAGAAAACCAGTTAGAAGGCAGAATTGCTAAGTCAATTATGCCCATGATGCAAATAATTAATAATGAACTTAACAAAACAATAAACTTTATTAGGATTAATTTAGCAGATTTTGCACCAAGTGAAGTGGTATTAACTGGTGATGGTTCTTTATTACCCGGTTTACCAACCTATTTTAGCTTAAATCTTGGTTTGCCAGTAAGACTTTTTGATCCTGTTTCTGCGTTGAATGTTTCTACTTCTGTACAAACTGAAATTTCAAAATTTAATTCGATTGGGTTTAATGTAGCAATCGGTTTAGCGTTAAAATCAGAATAGAAATTTTATGAAGACCTACGGATTCAATTTATTACCACAAAAATCTCGAGCCTTAGTTCATAAGGAGGATAAGAGAGATAATTATTCTGTGGCCATAGCAATTCTTCCTCTTACTGCAGTTGTCATCTGGCTTGCCTTAATACTTTTTAATGTTTATGTTGTTGATGCGAAGAAGCTTGGATTAGAGGCACTTGCAGCGAAGCGTCAACAGTTTATTAATAATGATTTAGCTCCCATACTAATTGCTAACGGTGAAATGGTTACAAAAACAAATGCTTTAGCAGAGGTTATTGATCAAGATGTTCAGCCCGAGCAATTATTTCAATTAATCGATAAGATTTATTCAAATCAGGATGACTCTTTTAGAATTACAGGATACTCGAGAAATCGGGATGGTTCTTTTAGTGTAACTATGCTTGCTGATTCATTCTTAAGACTTACCGAGATTACTAGGAGATTTGAAAATGATGATGGGATAACAGGTGTTAAATTAGATAATGCTACTGTTGAAGATAAATCAGAGTTAATATCAGGATCAATAAGTTTCTTCTTTACATATAAGGCTCCAGAGAATGACTCAGAATAATATAAATGAATATGATTTTTCTGCTTTAGAAGAAATTCAGCCTAAAGAATTTAACTTTGCTGAAGTAATAAGAGAAGTGCTTTTTTATGGATTACCATTATTTAGCTTAA
>CALARN010000070.1 GCA_937889205.1 uncultured bacterium | reverse complement strand
ACCGAGATCTACACTCTTTCCCTACACGACGCTCTTCCGATCTATTTTTCAATTATCTTTTTAACCATAGTAGATTTCCCCACTCCTTGGATTCCGAAGACAATTGCTATCATGGCTTTTTGTTAAGAATTAAGCTTAAATAATTATAAATCTTGTAACTATTGAATAAATATTGAAAACCCAAGCTAAAACAAACAATAGTACAGACAAGATGAATAGGCTTTTTTCAAATATTTGTTTAAATCTTGATGCATGAAAAGTCTCACTAGTATCAAATATTGACCCTAATATTAAACCACCCGCCAGACCCCCAATATGCGCCCAATTATTAATAATCACTCCAGTGCCAAGTGAATTTAGACTGAACCCGAGAAAGATATTTATAACAACTATCCAAATCAGATTGCCAATATCAATATTAAGATCCATGCTATATGTGTTCTTTTTCAAGAATTTATTGCCTAAAATCAAGCCAATTAAACCAAATACGGCGCCCGAGGCCCCAACTGATATTGCAACCCCAGAGGCTACCCCTGAATTATTCCAAACACTTAGTAGTGACATCACAAAACTTAACAACGAACCACTTATTGCAGTAATAATATATGCAGTAAACATTTTCTTGCTACCATAGTATCTTTCAACAAACCCACCAATTGCATACAAAGCATACATATTGAATAATAAATGCACTATGCCTCCATGCAGAAATGCCGATGTTAAAAAACGAAAGGGATCAAGAATTAAACTAGCAAACGGGGCTTCAGAGCCGGGTAAAATTTGCGCACCAAGCAGCACCAAAGCAAATGAATCGGAGCCACGATAGAAAGCATAGGCAATAATGTAAGTTAATACGCCAAGAATAGTATTTAAAGCTAAGAAAAAAACTGTTGCCCTAAAGTTAATGGCAATCCAGGTTTTTAGATTTGAATTGACTACCTTCATAAAATAATCGATTTAATCAATTAATTATACACAGAGACAAAGAAGCTGCCTAATCAGTTTGAAGGTATTTTAGATTTTTTCTATTTTGAAGCTCACAATAAAGTCACCCTCTTCTACTTTGACGCTAGGTTCAATCAAGATGCCGCATTCTGCGCCTTTCTTTACCTCTTTCATTTCGGACTTTAATACTTTTAACGAGGTTACTTTACCGTCGCCAACGCGTTCATCACCTCTTTGTACGTACACTCTGCTACCACGAATAAAGTTACCTTTGATTACTTCAGAGCCCGCAACGACTTGACCGTTAGTTAACGTAAATACTTTTTTAACCAAAGCTCGAGCAATTTCTACTTCTTCCTCTTCGGGTTCTAATAAAGAATCCATCACATCTGCTAGTTCCTCTATCAAAGTGTAGATGATTTCATAATTTCTGATGAGTACTCTTTCTTTTCTTGCCACTTCTGCCACATGCTTATCTACTTCAACTTGAAAACCAATTACTATGCCCTTAGCTGCCTTAGCAGTTAAGACATCTTCTTCATTAATGTTCCCGGTAGAAGCTCTTAATACCTTAACCTTTACCAGATCATCATTTAGTGATTCTAGCTGTTCTTTGACCGCCTCAAGCGTACCTTGTGCATCTGTTTTAATGACAACATTAACATATTTGATATTCTGCTCCGTTTCATCTGCGGTAATCAAAGAAGACAATAAATCTAAATCTGAAATTTCGCCCTCTTCAGCCCTCTCTGCCAATGCTTCTCTTACAGAGTCTTTAAATTTCTTAATTAATTCTTTCGCTTGTTTCTCATTTTCAACAACATTTAACAAGTCTCCAGTTTTCAGCACTTTATCTAAGCCGCTAATCCAAAATGGGTCAGATTGTTCGCAACTATCAATAGGTATTTGCTCTGCATCTAATAATTGCCTAATCTTGAAGCTTTCTTCATTATGAACGATATAGTCACCTACAGAGATTCTTCCTGACTTATTTATGCATAAAGCTACTGGCCCTCTGCGATTATCTAAGGTTGACTCTAAAACAAACAGCCTACCCAAAACACCTTGTGGTTTATCTAATTTCAATTCACTCATCTCTGCCAATAACAAGATTCTCTCTAATAATTCATCAATATTTTGATTCTTTAATGCAGAAATTTCTACAAGCATAACTTCACCACCGTATTCTTCTAGTAACAAGCCTGCTGTAGTCAACTCTTGCTTAAGCTTTAAGAGGTTTTTGCCCGGAACATCAATCTTATTTAACGCTACGATTACAGGAACATTTTGCTGTTTAGCAAAGTTTATAGATTCTTTTGTTTGTGGCTGCACTCCATCATCAGCTGCAACAACCAACAAAACAATATCAGTTACTTTGGCGCCTCTTGAGCGCATATTCGAAAATGCTTCATGCCCTGGTGTATCAATAAAAGTAATCTTTTGACCTTGAAATATTATTTGATGTGCTCTCGTATTCTGAGTTATACCCCCAGCTTCAGATGCTTGTACATGAGTTTCACGGATAGTATCTAATAGAGTAGTTTTTCCATGATCAACATGGCCCATCACGGCTATTACAGGAGTTCTTTGTAAGTTTGTTTTGCTTGCCAAAATCACGAAAATTAAAAAGTGAAATAATTATTTGAAAGTCTTAAGATGTGACTTAAGTGATTGATATATGTGCTAGTCAAATTTAATAGGGAATTGTAACATGAATCGAAAATATTATCAAAAAGCACAAGCCAAATAAAAAAACACTCGAGACTAGCACTCCGCTACTCTTTCTGCTAAAATATTCGAGCATTAAAAACCAACTATGAACAAACGAGACTATTACGAAATATTAGGGGTTGACAAAAGCGCGTCTGCTCAACAGATTAAAAGTGCTTATCGTAAGATGGCAAAACAGTATCACCCTGATAGAAACAAAGATACCGACGCTGAAACAAAATTTAAAGAGGCACAAGAGGCTTATGAAGTGCTTTCTGACGATCGAAAAAAGGCAGCTTATGATAAATATGGTCATGCAGGTACACAAGGGTTTGGCGGTGGTTCTCAAGATTATAGCGGATTTGGTGGCGCACAAGGCTTTGATTTCGGCGACATGGGCTCTGTAAACGATATTTTTGAGTCTTTCTTTGGAAGTGGATTTGGTGGTTTTTCTGCAACAGGAAGTTCAAATAGGCCTCATCGTGGGGCAGATTTGGAAGTAAATATTAGAGTTGAATTTAAAGAAGCCATTTTTGGTACTGAAAAAACTATTAAATATAAACGCAAAACTAAATGCTCACATTGTGATGGCACAGGGGCAAAAAATGGAACAAGTGTTGAAAAATGCAAGACTTGTGGCGGACAAGGTAGAGTAACGACAGTGCAAAGAACCTTTTTAGGCAACTTTCAAACAGTAGTAGCCTGCCCAGACTGTCAGGGTACGGGCGAGATTATCAAAGAGAGATGTAATTATTGTCAGGGTAATGGTATTAACCAAGTAGAAGAAGATTTTACAATAAAAATCCCTGCCGGAATTCCTGATGGTGTCACTTTAAGATTTAGAGAGAAAGGAAATACAGGCAGCAAAGGTGGCTCATATGGAGATCTTTATGCAAACATTGAAATTAAGCAAGACTCAAAACTGGAACGAAAAGGCGATGATATCTATACTACAATGAATGTCGATGCTGTTGAGGCAGTTTTAGGTGCAACTAAGAAAATTAATACAGTACACGGAGAAAAAGAATTACAAATCCCAGCAGGAACACAGCCCGAATCTGTATTGAAAATGCCACAAATGGGTGGCCCCAAATTTAGAGGTAAGGGTAACGGAGATCAGTATGTTCGCATTACCATCAAAATTCCGGAGAAACTAAGTAGCAAACAAAAACAACTTTGGCAAGAATTGTATCAAATCAAAGACGAAAAACCAGGCGGCTGGAGTAGCATGTTTAGCTAGTCTCTACCCCAACTAAAATTGCATTAACACATCTTTCCATACTTTTTAAGCCCCGAACTTATCCACAGTCAATTGTGGACGCAGCTTCTTTGTCCACTAATTATCCACCGGCTTATCCCCCTATTTATTACCTCATTTCACACGGTAATTATTATATTGAGGCCGTGGAACGCTACATTTTCTGTGGATAGATTGTGCTCATAATATTTAATATCCATAGCCAAAGAGCTGTTCCACGATATACGTTGACAGTATTAAAAATACGCCTCTATAATAGGTTGTACCCGAAATAAATTCACAACGATAAATCTATGTTAAATTTTTTAGATTTATGTTCTCTAGATATACACTACGATCTAGAATCCAACGCCCTCCTTTGTGGTGAAAGTATAAAATACAATCAGTTTCAAAAGGTGAGATTAAAAAACCTTTCACCAATATTATTGAACAAAGCTTTAACATACCCAGAGGATGTTTATGAAGAGTATATTGGGGTATTTAAAGAAGACGACGCAAGCATAAATGAAACGGGTTTAAGTTATGACTTAATTAACTTACCTGCGGGACTATTAGGTATTGAATATGTTAAAACACATGTATTCTTCACTCCTGAAAACACTGTAGCAAATAATATAAGCTCGATAGTTGAAGTTTTACACGGAGATATGAAGATTTTACTACAACGAAACTCAATTAAAGGAGCCTGCGACTTTGGCAACCGTGTTGAAGAAGCTTATTTAGTAAACTTGCATAAAGGTAATAAGTTCAGCATTCCCGAAGGCTTTTACTATACTTTCATCAACACGGGCGAGTCACCTGTAATCTTTAGTAGGGCTTACAAAGACTACTGCGTAGCCAATTACGAGCAACTTCGTAAAGACAAAGGATTGGCTTACTACTGTATCAGAAAAAATGGCAGACAAGAGATTGTGCTTAATCCACTTTATCGAAACAGTCCCCAATTACAAGAAGTAGATTGTCAGTGCAGATTAACTAATCATGTCTTAGACACTAAAAGCTCTTTGTATCAACAAATTAAGGGGCAAATCAATGTGCTTATGTCCGAAATCAACAACTAGTGCCTTTCAGCTATAAAATTTTTTAATAACACTGTAAGTCTTTACGGGCAAGCATTTTTGCATTTTCAGCTATTTTTTTACATTGACCTTAAGGCAGATTGTTGCTAATATTCATTAGTTTCTTCTTACAGAAAAAGGCTCACAAACAGAGAATGTACGCGAACCAGACTCATCCAAATTATGAGAGAGCTGGAAGAAGAACAAGTTAAACTCAATACAAGTCAATACTAAAGCGGAGCATAATTGCAAGGTGGCACCGCCCTTTAATCCTTAATAGGAAGGGTCCTTTTAGTTCACAATTTGAAGTATTTCTTATTGTGCCCTAAAAGGACTTTTTTTTATTTTTAATATTACTTAAATGCTTACTATAAATTTTATTCGCAACAATGCCGAGCTTGTAAAACAGAATATCTTAAATAGAAGATTTGACCCTGCCAAAGCAAATGTTGATTTGTTGCTTGAAATAGATAACCAAAGGAATGCTAAGCAACAAGAACTAGATGCAAATCGCCAATTAAGAAATGAGAATGCTAATAACATCAAAAACTTACAAGCTAAGCCACCCATTGAATTGATCAACAAGGGCAAAGAATTAAAAGAACAAGGAGTTGTTTTAGAAGCAGCTATGAAAGAACTTGATGAAAAATTTCAAGAAATTATGTATTGGATTCCAAATATGGCATTAACAGATGTGCCTGTGGGCAATAGTCCAGACGACAATATTGAAATTAAAGCATGGTCAAAACAAACCGGATACTTAGCAGAAGAAAAATTGTCTGGGTCTGAAGGCAGTGCTCAGCATTTGCCTAAAGTGGGGAGCAATAATGACAGCGATTTTAAAAGATTGCCTCATTGGGAGCTTGGTAAAAAGCTTGATATTATTGATTTAGAAAATGGAGCGAAGGTGTCTGGTAGCAGATTTTACTACCTTAAAAAAGAAGGCTACCTCTTAGCTTATGGCATTTTTGATTTACTAATGCGTAAACTCTTAGAAGATGGTTTTGAACCAATGTATGTACCTATTCTTGTTAAAGACTTTGCTCTTTTCGGCTCTAGCCAATTCCCTGCTGATCAAGATCAAATTTATAAAATTGAAAATAGCTATGTTGAATCGGGTAATCAACTTTACTTAGTTGGTTCATCAGAGCCTTCTCTGTTCTCATATTTTGCAAGTAGTATTATTGCAAAAGAAGACTTACCAAAGAAAGTGTTTACCATTACTCCTTGCTTTAGATCTGAAGCAGGTTCGTGGGGTAAAGATGTCAGAGGTATAAAACGAGTACATCAATTTGATAAATTAGAAATGGATGTAATAGTTGAACCAAACCTAGAGGTAGCATATAAAATGCATGAGTACTTACTATCTTTGAATGAGTGGTTACTTCAAAAATTGGAACTGCCTTATCATGTTATTAATATGTGCACCGGTGATTTAGGATACGCAGCAGCTGCGAAAAAATTTGATGTAGAAGTATGGATCCCCAGTGAAAATACATTTGTTGAAATTATGTCAGATTCTATTACTACAGATTTTCAATCTAGAAGGCTTGGGATCAAATGCGCAGACAAAGATGGTAGTAAAGACTATGTTTATACTTTAAACAACACTGGGGCCACTCACAGGCTTTTAATCGGTATTATAGAACATTATCAGCAAGCCGATGGCTCAATTAAAGTGCCAGAAGCTTTACGAAGTTATTTAAACAAAGAACGAATAGGTTAATTATAATCAATGCCGGAGCTACCAGAGGTCGAGACTTTTGCTAGACAAATAAAGCCACAGGTTTTGAATAAAAAAATTGTTGACTTTAATGTTTTTGAAAAAGGACAACGGCTAATTGCGCCTACCTCATCTGACGAGTTTCGCAATAGGTTAATTGGGAGCCGCTTCTTGTCGTTAAATCGACATGGCAAGTTTTTAATTCTAGATTTAGATAATAGTTGGCAGATAATCGCCCACTTAAGAATGAGTGGGCGCTTCACCATAACAAAGGCCAAGCCAGATAAACATGTACATAATCGGCTATATGTTAAATTCGAAGATAGCACTTATCTTAACTTCATCGACACTAGAAGATTTGCTACTTTTCATCTAATAGCCGACATCAAGAATTCTCAAAGTCTAAATAGGCTTGGACTAGACGCACTTTCAGGAGATTGGACTCAAATCCGGTTATGCAGTGTATTGCAACGACATAGCAAAAGTATCTATAAATGCCTTTTAGATCAGAGTATTATCAGTGGTATCGGCAATATTTATGCTAACGAAGCTTTGTTTCTATCCAAAATCAATCCTGACACGGCAGCTCAAGCCCTTTCACAAGCTAGTTGCGCTAGATTATTAAAAAATATTATCTACATATTATCCACAGCGATTAATTTCAAGGGTACAACACTATTAGATAACTCATATATCGATATTGATGGTGGTACTGGTGAATTTTCAAAATTATTAAATGTATATGCCAGGGCAAATAAACAGTGTAAGGTTTGTGGTGCAATTATTAAAAGAAAAAAGGTATCAGGAAGAAGCGTATTTTATTGCCCTAAATGCCAACACTAAGACAATTCCAAATTAGGATTACGGTCTAAATCAGCATCTGCAAAATCTTGTCTTTGGGCTTGAAAGTATCCGGCTATGGCTATCATGGCTCCGTTATCGGTATAAAGTGCTGAAGATACAGGAAAGTATGTTTTAACATTAAATTTCTTAGCAGTACTACGGATGATTCTTCTAAGCTTTACACTTGCCGCTACCCCACCACCAACTAGAAGGGCATTCGGCTGATATTGCTTGAGAGCACGTTTCAATTTCACTTCTATGGCGGCACAAGCAGATTTTTCAAAGCTGGCGGCGTAGTCATAAATATCTTGTTTAGATAATTTAATTGCCTGCTTTTCTTTTTCTCTTAATAGATAAAACAATGCAGTTTTCAAACCAGAATAACTGAAGTTGAGCGTAGGATCTTTAGACATAGGTATGGGTAAAGTATATTTTTCACTATCTCCCTTTTTAGCAAATTCAGTAAGCACCTTGCCACCAGGGTAGCCTAAGCCTAACATTCTGGCAACCTTGTCATACGCCTCGCCAATAGCATCATCGACGGTACGACCTAAAATCTCATAGTCCCCAAACTGCCTCATTAAAATTAGTTCGGTATGCCCACCTGATACTAATAACCCCATTACAGGGAACTTTAAATCTTCATAAGCAATATTCCCCTTTCCTTTTGAGTTCAAACCTAAAGAAGACAACAAATGCCCTTCCATATGGTTAACGGCAATTAAGGGCTTGTCATATTTTTCAGCTAAGGCTTTAGCTTCTTTAATACCAACCTCAAGCGCGATAGCCAAACCCGGTCCATAAGTTACTGCAATAGCGTCAATATCTTTCCAAGAGATTTTCTTGCCTTCGCTATTGCAGGCTCTGGTAAATGCTTCTGCAATAACCAAAGGCAGATTCGCTTCATGCTCCCTCTTGGCAATCATGGGTACTACTCCACCATATTTTCTATGCAACTCAACCTGAGAAGAAATTACATTGGCAAGTATTCTGGTTTTTTCAACGATAGCAACTGAAGTCTCATCACAAGATGTATCAATTCCAAGTATTGTTTTTATTTCGCCTTTTTTACTCATAAATTTTCAATGTTCTTTCGGTTAAACTCTTATATTCAATTTCAATATATATTTTGACAACATCGTCTCGCTCACTAATTGACTCTAGATACTCTTTTGCCATGCCGGCCCATTCAACGGCAATTACATTACCCGCTTTAAAATACTGTTGTAATTTGAAAGAATCCATCTCTTCTAACGACTCTAACCTCCAAGCATCAATGTGTATCAACTTACCAGCCAAATTGTTAAATACATGCTCGTACTCTTTTAATAAAACAAAAGTAGGAGAGTTGACTATGGTTTTGATTTGTAATTGTTTAGCCACACCTTTGATAAACTGCGTCTTGCCAGCTCCAAGATCGGCGTTGAACATTAATAATAACGACTTTTCTGCAAGAATATTCTTATAGCTTTCGATTAACGCAGCTCCTTGCTGCTGCATTGCCTCATCAGAGGATACGATCTCTGTAGTAATTAATCTTCCGAAAGCAATATCTCCATGTCGTAATACCTTCAAATCTTCTTTGGTAGTATCAATTACAGTTGAGGGCGGATTATGTGGCAATTCTCCTGCATCAAGAATAATGTCAATTAATTCTCTTTGCTTAGAACTCATATTTTCAGTAATATCTTCGATGGTATAGGGCGTTTTCTTACCTGAAATATTTGCTGAAGTTGCAGTAATTGGCGCCCCCAATTGTTCTATTAAGGCTATGGCAATTTCAGCATCAGGGATTCTTACTCCAAGATTATCTTGCTCTGATGCTAAGCC
>CALARN010000069.1 GCA_937889205.1 uncultured bacterium | reverse complement strand
GACCACCGAGATCTACACTCTTTCCCTACACGACGCTCTTCCGATCTTTAAATATAGTAGAATGAAATTGTTTGTTAACAAAAAATTCAAGATACCTGCTTTGAAAAAATATCTGCTAGCTACTGGTGACGCGCTTCTTGTTGAAGAAAACACATGGAACGATAGGACATGGGGAACGGTAAACGGAAAAGGAAAAAACCTATTAGGAAAGATCCTAATGGAAGTAAGAAGCGACATTCAGAAAAAAGTTTTGGAACGGAGCCTACGAAAGTGAATTACTACACAGATAGTAAGACCACTATAAAAAAGGTCGGAGTGCCAAAGCATGTAGCTATGTGCATGTTTCATAACAAGCATACTGTTTCAAATTCTACTATTGAGCAAGCTATCGCTTCGCAGCTTGATGGCTATGCCGAGGAAGATTGGATTTCAGAAGAGCATAAGCAACGTGCTATCAATAGCAATAATCATTGGATGATCGTAGCTTGGCCTGAAAAGCATAATATTTACTATGTGTATTCAGCTAGTGATATCGCTGAGCTTTTAGAATATGTGAGTAACCTAGAGGAGTGGGGTGATAATGATGGTTAAAAAGAAGCTCAAGAAGTTTAACAAGGGTAAGCATGACAAAGTAGCCATTGTGTTGGCTGTATGTATGGCAGTATTTACTATCGTATATACTGTTCTTCTTTATATACCAAAGGGGGATTAAAAAATGTTTATAGTCGGTAGCGATTACCTGTTTGTATCGATCATTCCTGAAACAAATCGCCCTTTAGGTAACTTTGATCCACATTTTGATAAAGTAAGTAAGATGGATTTCAAAGAGCTTAAGTGTGTCTCTAAACAATCTACTTATATGGAATGGTATTCGCGAAAGATTGATGGATTTACTTTTGTGAATAGTTTCCAGCAGGAATATGTAAATCAACTTCCGTATGGGATTATCGGCAAGGGGGTATGCTGTCACAAGGCGGTGATGATTCCTACCGAAGAATTACATGCTATAAAGTATCCCCTTACTTTGGTATCGTGGTATCTTGATACCTCTGCCATGATTATGAATGACGCCTCTATTTATAGTAATAGAAGAGAAAGCTATTCGTTATTCTATACCAACCTTATGGATAAAATTTCAAAAGATTGGTATGCGATAATAAACCAAAATAATCTTAAGCATTCGGTCTTCAAGCGCAATCTTCCTTCTACTGTAACTTACGCTCAAGGCTATTATCGATTGTTCAATACCTCTAATCTAGCGATGATTGGAACTTATCGAACGGAAGAAGAACTCCGGGCTAAGAAAGCCGCCTTTGATAATTGAGGTTCGACGATGAAAACCAAACGAACAATTATTCAACATAAAAAGAAGTACAAACGGGAAGTAGTTTATAATTATGGTAGAGGGCAATGCGGTTATTTCTCAATGTCGTCTGCTCGGTGTGAGTATGGGTTATATCAAATACTTTATAGCAATAAACCAAATAACCATAGAAGATCATTGATTTCTACTAGAAAGAGATTGAGGCTGCGAAATACCTACGGACGCTTTCCGCATTTTCGTCCGGGAGATATTGTTTACACCGTAGTTAACCGTGGAGTATTCGGAACAGAAATTATCAAGGATACAGTAGAAGAAGTTTTCTCATTCGGCCCGAAAGCCTTGAAGAATTATTGGCTGAAATATTCAAGGGCTTCTACAGGTATCGACGCTGACGATATTTATACTAGCTACAACCAAGCCAAATTTTTCATGCACTATTGAAAGAAGTAAAATGTCTGAAAAATATATGTGCTTTCGGTTCTATCCTAACATGAGCGCCAAATTTACTATTAGAGACAAAGAGGGGATGGAAAGCTGGTTAGCATATAATAAAGAATGGCGTCCGGGCAATGCGTTGTTCATTGATGGTGTTCATATTGATAATACTGGTTTTACAGATAAAAAGAAGATCAGTAAAATTCAGGAATGGTATGAATCAGTGAAAGACGATTATAAGCGTATGCCAGTATTTATTATCGGTAAGCAGCGTGAATTTTTAGGTGGTCAGATATTTACCCGTAATGGTTATCCTGATGATGTAGAAATCTTCTTTAGTAAGGAAGGTACGATAAGGTATACTTTGACCTAAAAGGAAAAAACCAATGGCTAGAAATAATAAACCTAATATGCATATCGATCCGGTAAGCTTGATAGTGCTTTGCTTTCTAGTGCTTGGTATCATCGCACTGTTTACAGAAGGTGGTCGATAATGGGTGGCAGCATTGTATTTTTTACTATGGTAGTGACATTAATGGCTACATTCGTGTTGCTATCCATTATCGATTTGATTTCTAAGAGTTACTACAGCGGGAAGATATCCAGAACGTCTTATCTGTTAATGCTGTTAGTATGCATTTTACTATCGATCACTATGAACAATCTTTTGATCGATGCGGCTCACAATGCTTTGGAGGCAAGTTAAATGGGGAAGACTAAACTTACTAAAAAGGAATGGCAGTCATGATTCACACTGCCGGTCATAAACTAGATTTCTCCAAAATGCCGCAAGACGTAGCGACGAAAATCCGGAGTGCTGCGAAGTATGTAGTAGATAGTTCTTTGATCGACGTGTTGAAGCGTGATGATATCTTTTCTTCTATTCAGGCGTTGATAGAAGCGGGTATTATGAGGCTACCTTACACACCAATGTTCCTTGAGTTTGATATTACTGACTCTGGAAGATGGTTTGTGTTAATCGAAGAAAAAGACGATGGCTTTCTATGTCAGACATTTTTTCTACATCGCGCTACCGATATTTGCGTATATTCGTCCAAGAATATTATAGTAGAAGCAGGGAAAGAAGGTTTCCTCGCCTACAATTGTAAAAAGCAAGAAGATGGTTATGCGGCTATCTGTGCTGCATCGATGGCCCTATTATTTCTCAACACTAAAGGGA
>CALARN010000068.1 GCA_937889205.1 uncultured bacterium | reverse complement strand
AATTTCAAAGTATCAACTATTACTCTAAGACCATCAATCATTCTAATAGAAGATTGAGTCTTTAGGTTAACTCTAACTGGAATTTCTGTAAAAGTTAATATATTTTGGATTTTAGCTAAGGCTATTATTTCAATTTCAAAAGCAAATCCGTTAATTTCACAGTATGGTAGAATCTTTCGCAAAAAATCAGCTTTAAACATTTTTGCTCCTACCTGAGTGTCTTTGCATTCAATTTGAAATAACAATCTGAGCACAAAGTTATAAATTTTGCCATATAGTTTTCTTAGCTTACTATATTTTACTTTAGATAACTCATGTCTTTTAGAAGGCAAAATCACGTTTGAGCCAGTTTTTTTTATTGCTGCATACATCTGCTTAATAATTTTAGGATTGATATCATTATCATAATCCATGTAAGCAACATATTTCCCCTTAGCTTTCTGCATACCAGCTCTTACGGCATGACCTTTACCATAATTTTTCTGACTCTTTATTACATAAAAATGTCCATGTCGTTGCAATTCAATTATAGATTTTTCTGCTAACTCATCTTTACCATCGAAGACAAGAATAATTTCATAACGCTTAGTAATTGCTGCCAATACTTGAATCTTCTTAATTAATTGTGTTAGCAAGGCATTTCCAGCTTTGTACACAGGAATAATCAATGAAATCTCAGGAACCATAGAAGTAAATATTTATTGCTAATTTTATATCATTGTTTTTAGTAAAATCAAATAACAATATCACAATTTACCTGATATAATTTTTTATATTTATCTTCTCAATCATGGCGACTCCTTTAAAATTTAATGGTAACTTTAGTGACTTATCTACAGACACTGGTTTTCAATTTGAATTTACCTGTGCCTGTTGTAAGAACGCCTTCAGATCAAAATTTAAGCCTTATGCAGCTGGCTCGGTTTCTGGCATCTTAAACACGGCTAGCAATTTGTTTGGTGGTATATTCTCAACAGCGTCAAACATAAGTGATGATGTTAAATCGGCAACATGGCAAAAAGATAAAGATAAAGCCTTTGAAGCAGCCACTGATGAAATTGCTCCCTTATTTATTCAATGTCCCAGATGTAAAGACTGGGTCTGTAGAGCAGATTGTTGGAGTGTCAAGAAAGGACTATGCAAGACCTGTGCCCCAGACTTAGGTGTTGAAATGGCCGCAGCTCAATCTAGCAAATCAGTAGAGGAAGTATGGGCTCATGCAGCCATGGCAGAAGAGGATAAAAAACTAGGTACTGAGTATTGGCGAGATGGTATTCAAGCAACCTGCCCGAAATGTGAACAACCATTAGCAAATAACTCGAAATTCTGCCCTAGTTGTGGCTTTAATGTAAAAGCTAAATCTACATGCAGTAAGTGTAATGAGAAGTTATTGCCCAATGCAAAGTTTTGTGGTAACTGTGGCGAAAAAGTGTAACATTTCACAATAAATTATTGTTGTAAAAAATTTTTTCAGATATATTGTATGAAATTAATTATTTCTATGCATTTCAAACAGCTAGAAAAAACTTTAATTTCTACAGCTAAATAGCCGTTCGAGGCTATTTTTTATATTTGAAATTATCTTACATGAGGCGACGAATTAATCCGCAACTTCAAAAACCGCTACCTCAATTTGACCCAGAAAGCTCTTTTTCTCGTGCTACAAATATTGAAAGCGCCTTGCCACAAGATTTAAGCCGTATTTATCAAATTTCACCCGAATATCATGGGCCAGTTGTTTTTCAATGCCACAAAAGAATTAATAATCATAATCTCTACCCATATCAAGACAACCCCAGAGTGAATTGGAATCATAGTGGTATTTCTATTAATAATTATCCGGTAAGCTTCAGCGTTCGTTATGATAAAAAAGAAAATCCCGTAACCGAAGAAATTAGTGGCTTTGTAGCTAATCATCCTTATCCTCATGAAATCGCTCCTTTAGAGCACAGAGACACATATGACAATGCTTTATACGCATATCAACAAAGAGTTTACGATGAATTATCTTTCCATATTGAACAGGCTCTAACCCTTGCAGATCAACACCCTGAATATGGAACACCAGTATTCCCTTTAGCTTTTAATGGTGCAAAACCAGTAGGGCATCTACTTACTGAAAAATTTAAAATTCCAACAGCACAACTCTTTACTTCACAAGTTAAACGAATTCCCCTCGCAGACGGAGGTTTAGTAATCGCAGCGGGTGGGATAGAATTACCGGAAGCTGTTAAAGATGGGCAAACAATTTTTCCAATTTTTCTCGATGATTGCCTAGCAACATGGTCAACTCAAAGGTTCTTAAAAGAACTATTAGTAGATACCAATGCTCCAATATCTGCGCAGTTTTATGGAGCAGTTGTAGGCACTAGACACCCCTTTATGAGAGAATTCATCAATGCTCAAATGCCAACCTATGTTTCTCTTTCCGCTCCTTGTTTCAACTTAGGAGATAATGCCTATTTATTAAATTGTGATGGCAGTATGCAAGTAGGGGATATGGGAAAAATTATTAATACAGAAATAGCCGGTAATGGCTGCCAGCATCAACAATGGGGCTCAGGTACGCAAGCGCATTTGCAATATCAATAAGCTATTTTATTAAATCGGAGTGTTGCATCATTCTTTCCCATATGCGTTGATAGTGTTTATCTTGTTCATTAAGTTTCTTTGGCTGAAAATATACACAACCTTTTTGTTCATCATTATTATTTAAATATTCTCTATCTATCTCACCAGCTAAGTATTTATTGGTAAGATTTACTGAACTAATAAAAGGGCCACAAGCCAAATGGGGCATAATCTCAATACTCTTCAATTCATTATCTGCATAGTAAAGATTGAGATTAACTCCTTCTCTTGTGGGATCAGTATGGTTTTGGTCGAAAATGAAATTACCCAAAGCATAGAAGATAGGTTTACCATTATATATCTCAATATTCTGCACCCAATGAGGATGGCTAGCAACAATCAAATCAGCACCATTATCTATCAAAGCATGGGCAAGCTCTTTTTGAAAATTCGTAGCTTTATTAGTATACTCTACACCCCAGCTCATGTAGATAATTAAATAGTCAATTTCATTTTTCTCTTTAAGTTCTTTTATCAAGGCTACTCGATCATAATCCACATCGCTGTTCATAGATTTTGAAAACCAGTTAGTT
>CALARN010000067.1 GCA_937889205.1 uncultured bacterium | reverse complement strand
CGGGTGGCTGGGTGGTCACAGGTGGCTGGGTAGTCACGGGTGGCTGGGTGGTCACGGGTGGCTGGGTGGTCACGGGCGGCTGGGTGGTCACGGGTGGCTGAGTAGTTACTGGTGGGGAGAGCTTTCTGCACCCACATACGCCAACATTATTTCTGACTTCGTTGAATGCTTTATAACCTGCTGGGCAAGCGTTTGAGGTTAAATTACAACGATTTTGTGAAGGATTTACCTTCTGATCGCACTCAACATCATATCTTTCAGTGGTACTTTCATCAACACAATTTTGCCCATTAGCATCGCAAATTTGTTTAATACCTTTATTTGTGTAATCTTCGCATTGATTATCATTTGTACATGCAAAAGTTAAATGCCCACAAGGGTATATCTTTTCTTCTGGTTTGCTGCAGCTGCAAGTGAATTTCTGTCCACAATTATCGCAATTCATAGTATGTGTGCCGCTTTCACCTGGTCCGATTTTATCTTTACAAATACTTTCGCAACGATCAATATCGCAACCGCAAGGCTGCCAGCCAGAAGTGCAACTTAAATAGCAGGAATTTCCACCAGAATTGGTAGCTTCTTGCACACACTCAAAATTCCAGCAAGACCACATGTTTCCAGCTGAGGGGTTGCCATAGGCATTACATTCTTTACCACTCTCGCATTTACCTGAACACGGTAAACTTTGAGTGGTATATGTTGGTAGTTCTTCTGCTTCAATATTTAGTGCATATTTTGTATTAGGGAGTGAAAAATAGACAACCGAGGCAATGATTAATGATAGCAAGATAGAAAAACCAAAGAGGATTTTATTTCTTTGCATGATGTATTACATTTAATGTGGATAATATGTACTAATTATAACGCATAAGTGGTAATTTTATTAGTCTTTTAACAGAAAATTAATAATTCTATTAATTACTATGATTAATACTCGAAGTGATTCAGTAAAGTATTCCCGTTATCGTTTAGCGCGCCAGTTAAGGTAAATAGAGGATAATTGGAGACAATTCTAGCAATTTCACCAAATTTTGAAAATTTTTGTTCAACAACTACATCGCTATAGTATATAAATTCGTTAGCTAATCTTGAAAAATTACGAATATCTGGATCTTTGAATTTTATAGTTAAACCGTTTTGTGAATATAGTCCAAGTGGATATTGCTTTGATATTGTTACAGTTTCGTTATTAAAATCTAGATAGAGATTTACCTTTAAAGAAGACCCTGCAAATTCTGTGTTTGGATATCCTGAAAATATATATTTTTTAGGAAAAGGAGTTGAGTTAATCATAGTTTCGAGAAAAACATTTCTTATATCGACGCCCCCCATTAATTCGTGAAATTTTAAATATTGGACTGTGGCAGATGAAAAGCGAGCATTACATTCAATTAAATATACTTTTTTATTTACATCTACTTGGAAATCAAAATTTGCAAAGCCAAAAAAATGTTGTTTATACAATACATCACCGATACTAGCGAAGACTTCTTCAATACTTTGCTTTAGTTCAGCTGATATAGCTGAATACGAAACCCATTGAACGCCGAGAAAGATGTTGCGTTGCTGATAAATATTTTTTGCAAAACATTGCAATCTAATGCTACTTAAAGCCACATGGCCCGGAGCCACAAACACAGTGATGCCATAAGTGGTACCTGGAATATACTCTCTTAATAAATAGTCTTCAGAGTAACTGATTTCTTTTGTAGCAATCAGTCTTTTAATGTCGGCAACCGAATCGATAAAAAAGGTGCCTTCGCCACCAGATGATAAAGACTTCTGAAGAACTGTTTTGCCCGAAAATGGAAGTGTGAATTCTGTATTTTCTTCAAACTTCACAATACTACTCCTTGGTTTTGGAATATTATATTCTGCCAAAAGGTTATCGAAAAGAATCTTGTTCTCGTAAATTTTTCTAAATTTATAAGGAGTAATGATAAGATTTATTTGATTAGCTATGCTCCAATCCTCAATCTCTTGTGTGGCAATATCGAGGTAAAGATACTTGATATCATTTTTATTTAAAACAGTTAATAAATCTGTTTGTTGCAAAATATCTATTGTGTTTAAATCTGAGATAAACTTTTTTGTCACAGATGCGTCGTAATAATAGGTCTCGGTCGGTTTCAGAAACTTATTTACCCACTCTGCTTCATTGCTATCTTTTGCAACAAGAAAGCAAAACTCAGCATCCTGCGGCGGAATTAGAGTCATGATTGAATCTTTATCTTTGGGGAAAATACCAATTCTTTTGCGTGACATTTGGAAAAGCATTAACTAGTAGTATTTTACAGTAAAGCAATCATGATTGATATCTATCGACAATCTGCTAATATCATAATTATTATTAACGCATGATTGTTGAAATCATTTATCAAGGAAAATTATCCTTTATTAATCGCAGTAATAGTATTCATTGCTTTACTATTTCCCTATTGGGGAATTCTTCCCTATCTTGACGGAAATATTGATTTAGTCCAAGCAAAAGACTTTTATGAAGGTTCCTACAGACAGTTATTTAATAATTGGAGAAGTATTCATCCTCCTGTTAAGGTGTGGTTAGTTAGTGGTGCCTTTAAAATATTTGGAGTTTACCCTGAAGTCTATTCGACTATTGGTATGGTTTTTGGATTGATTGGGCTCACCTCGTTGTGGCAATTATTGAAAGATAAATTCAACAGATTTGGTGCATCATTAGCTGTATTGTTATTTGCTAGTTATCCAATAGTTTTAGCTAATGGCTTATTTGCTATGCCTGATTTTATGCTAGCTTGCTTGCTACCGTTAGTATTTTACCTATATAAAGCTAGAAAGATATTCTTGTTAACAATAGTTTTGGTAATCTGTTCATTAATAAAAGAAACCGCATTGCTACTTCCGGCGTCGATACTACTTACTGAGCTAATATATTTTTTGTATGGACTTTTT
>CALARN010000066.1 GCA_937889205.1 uncultured bacterium | reverse complement strand
AAAATCAAGCGAATCAGGAGTAATTCGCTTGATTATCTCTTTTCTGTAATACTTTCTTTGGCCTTGATAGCATCAATCAATGCATTTTTACTATTAGAGCATTGCACATACTGTTGCCGATCTTTTTGCCAATTAGATAAACCCTCACCAATATTAATATCTGTGTAATCTGGCAAAGGAGGGCAAGGTTCAGCCACGTCAGAAGTAGAAATAGAGGTTAATTGTGTAATTTTAGGGTTGGGTAACGCTACCGTGCCCTGCCTTGTTGATTGATTGCATGATGTTAGCAGGAATAGTAGTAGAAAGGCACTTATTAGACGGTACATAAACGATCGATCGTTTAGTAATAATTTTTGGTTCAGGTTCTTGTGCATCTTTGCTTAGCTCATCCAAATAGGACTTAGCTTCCTCTTCCTGCATCGATTTTATGATTTCTTGTAGCTCGTATCTCTGTTCAGAATATTCTTTTTCTAAAGTTTCTATCACTTTAGTATATTTAGCTTGAAGTGTTTTAAGCTCTAAAGCTAAATCGAGATACTTATTATTCAGTTGCTCTCGCGCTTTTCTATTATCCTCTTCGCATCGTAATTTTTCCACTCTAGCTGATTCAATACCGCCTAAAATATAACCTGACGGGAATAGTAATATAGCTATAATTGGACCAACTATAAATTTTGGAGTAGCGATGTTAAAAAAGGAATAAACATAAAAAACTACAGCAGCAATAATCAAGCTGTAGGCTACAGTAGTTGTAGCCAATGTCTCAAAGAACGAAATCATTGGCGTAATGTACTGTAAAATGTCCATAATCGTACTACCTTATACTTCCGGTTTATCGTCAGCTACTTTCGGCATGAATCCATCTAAATCCAACTTATTCAGCAGAGCGATAGGGTCACGATTAATTATTACTTCTGGATCTAGCATTGCTGCCATATCTACAAGGCTACTATTATTTTCTTGAGGGGTAGAAGAACCTTCTGTAATAACAGCCGGTACTATCTCTTCATCCTTTACCCCTTTTCCTCGTTCATAGGATTTACCTAAAACAATAGCACCTAAAACTGGAGTAATAGTACTAACCAAAGTAATAAGAAGAGTGCTTACATGGTCCATAGTGGTTCTATTGAGAAGCAGTAGATAGCAAGCCGTCGCACCAATAGCCAAAATCACGCCAGTAAGCGAGTAGGTCATAAACGGCTTAGCCCATATCGACCATTTATAGAATTTTGCTGCTTGTTCTTTTGATAATAGATTTGGCATGGTCAAATCCCATATTTGGTGCAAAGCATATTGATAGCTTTTCTAGTGTTCGGGCCACATTTACCATCTACTACAATATTGGCGTATCGCTGTAGAGCCATAACTGCATTTTTAGTATTATTGCCGTTCCAGCCGTCAATCCCTTTAGGATTAAGTTCTGGCATCTTCATAGCTACTGACAATTTAGTAAGCTTTTCCTGCATCTCTTTTAAAAGAGGATCAGGTACTTTAGGTTTTTCTTCCACTACTTTAGGGTCTGTGTGAATATTTAGAACTTTAGCAGCTAACGCTGTAGCTTTAATACGTTCTGTTAATCCAATAAGACCACCGTTGATAGCTCTTGTTAATCCTTTTACATCATCGCGATCAGCATAATATGCACAATTTTTAGTATACCAGTACCATACAGCAGGCCATACAGCCCACTCCAAAGACCTAAGTAAATCAGGATATTTTACAAAGTCTGGAGCATCAGGGAAGATACCTTTAATCCAGTCATTAAAAGCAGTAAAATTATCTTTACCAGTAATCTGTTTAATAGAAGAACCTCTATACAACCACCCATCATTAGGGCCATCGTTACCCATGCGCCCACCATAGGTAAAATTAGCTAACTTTTGCGGGTTCTTAGCATAAGGAACGGCAGAAGCATAGTTAGGAAATCTATTAGGCCATACTTCTGTTAGGCGTTCAGCACTATAGTATAAAGACTCTTCCAGCCTAGAGAAAAAGGCACTTTCTACAGCACATTGACCGAGAAAATGCTTGATACGCATCGGAGTATCAAGCTTATAATTTCCCCCATAGTTAGTGATAAAATCAGCTACTTTTGCACATATTTCATTCTTACCAA
>CALARN010000065.1 GCA_937889205.1 uncultured bacterium | reverse complement strand
TAGCATTAATTACAAAGGTACTTCTATTTGTGCCAAAATATTCTCTACCCATGAATTTCTTCTTTTGCCAGACCCCAAAGGCGTCTTGAAGTTTATGTTCCAAATCAGAGAGTAGGGGAAAGTTTAATGCAAACTTCTCGCTAAACTTATGATGAGATTTACTTGAGTCTTTGCTAATACCCACCACTCCTACTCCAAGTTTTTGCATTTCTAGATTTGCATCTCGAAAAGAGCAGGCTTCTTTGGTGCAACCGGGTGTATCATCTTTTGGATAAAAATATATTACTAGATAGTCTTTGATGAGGTCTTTAAGAGATACTTCTTGACTATTTTGGTCTGTAAGTTTCAGCTCAAGAATATCTTGTGAAATTTTTTGCATAATATTTGTTTAATAACAAAATATTAACGCAAAATTTTATGAAGGGTTTCAGATAATATTATGAATGAGGATCGATTTGAAATGTTCCCATAATATACCTATTGTTTGTGTTTACTATTACATTGCTTACAATTACTTTGCCGACAAAATCTGTAAGTATTGGTAATAGATTGTTTGGAATTTTAACAGCGGCTAAGCAATCTGGATTATTTCGACAATCTGCACTTGTTTCTATAAAATAAGTGTTGTTAACCGGTTTATCTGCAAATATGGTTAGCTTTCCTGCGTTTATTAAGGTACTTACCTGATCGGTTTCTCTTTGGACATATGATAATTGAAATATGCCATTGGCTCCTTTTTGATATTTTAATTCCCCTATTAATAATGGTTGTGGTGTCGTCATTTGAATTGCTAGATATAACGAATAATAGCATAGGTTGGCGTTTCTTGGCTAGACATTTACAGTCAAGGCTAATGAAAGTATAATCAGATATACAAATAAATATCTATAGATATAATGGAAGATAAGCTACTAAAAATTCGCGAAGCTGCAGCCTATTTAAAAATTCATTGGCATACAGTCAGAAATTATATCAACAAGAATCAGTTGACCGCTGTTAAGATAGGTAGAACTATAAGAGTATCACTTGCAGATTTACAAAAGTTTGATAAAAACAAGTTGTTAAAAGAGAGGTGGAGCTTAGATATTTAATAAATGATAGAGTTAAAACTGAGAATAAAGTACGAAGAGTAGGTGCGGTATTAACAAATCATAGTCATATTGCAATTATTGATCGAGAATATGGTATAATATATAACGGTGATAGAGCGGTACGTTACATTTAATCATCTTATAAAATGAATATTGAAATTAATTACGAAGGAAATTTGGTAATTACTCCAGAAACACCTAATAAATTTGCAGATAGGGCTCTGGTATGTAAGGGGTGCCCTTTATATGCCCCTTTGAGTGAAGAAGGTTCGCCTGATGTCTACGAAGTTTCAGATATAATTTGTGACCATGCTTGGTTAAAAGGTAATTTCCCAAATACTGTTAAAAGTGTATATTTTGCAGGAATTATGCTTAATAAGCCTGAAGTTGGTTCGTGTGATGAAGGGATTGATCCTAACAGTCTTATTGCCCCATTGATTGATTGTGCTCACTGTGCTTTGTCAAAAATAAAAATGAATGAAATGATAGCAAGAATAAAAAGAGAGCAAACGGAAGAAGCTTTTCAAAATTATATGGCAAGAAACCGCATAGATTAACGCAGTAGCATAATTTTTTTTCCTAGCTCGGGTGTACAAGAGTAAATCACAAAGCGCTTATCAGACAGTCTTTTAATGGCGTAATTCGTTCTTTCTGTACTGCCTGTTTGTGGATCTGCTGGAATATCTGCTATGTATGTTTCTACTAATTCATCTAAAGGTACGCATGAGGTGCTTGTATTCTCGCTAGATTTTCTAAATGAAAACTCATGTAATTGCCAGAAAAATCCTGTGTTTATAGTAGCGGCTTTGAATCGAATTCTTGCTTGACTTATTAATGCTTGTTCAAAGCTAATTAAATTGTTTTGCATTCCTGTAAAGCCGCCGCTTTTTACTCTAGTCCAGTTACCGTCAATCATAATATCGATTTCTACTTCGTTCACCTCTTCTAGACCCCTTGCGTAAAAGGAGATTCCATTTGTATAGCTAGCGTTTTGTGAAAAATACAGAAATGAGCTCCACTCTGGGGCATTGATTGAATGCAAGCTTCTGGCATAAGTGCTGGTATTTACATCGGTAGCTAGACTTGTGTTTGACCAAGTCCCGTCTGGATCTGTAATTGTATTAGGCGGAATGTTACCTAATAGGGGCATAGTTGTTCTAAAGGTAAGATTGTCTCCGTATACAGTTCCGGAACTGTTGGTGGCTACGAATCTGTAATTGTAATTAGTGCTTGAATTTAAGCCCGAAATAAAAGCTGATACTGTAGAACCGCTTGTCCCTCCAGTAAAGGTATCTGTAGTATTTCCATATGAAGTGGTTGTACCGTATTCAAAGTAATATGACACAGGTTGTCCACCGTCATTGTTAATTTCGCCATGAACTGTAGCTCTAGTATCTTGAATTAAGGTCGCGGGTAATGTGTGTACGGTGGGGTTTTCAATTGTCTCTACGGTTTGGTAGAATTTCAATTCATATAGCCAATAGTGATAACCACCTTGTCGGTAATTGTATCTAAATCTTGCCTGGTCTATCATACCGCCGTCAAAACCAACTTCTACCCATTTTGCATTCCAATCGGCTTCGTTGCCTCCTTGAAAAACATCTGTCCAGACGCCATTTTTACGTACATCGATATCTACCTCAAAGAGATCGGCGTCCATATAATCAGCGATGACGCCAATACGGTTAATATATTGTGCTTGGTTTAAAGTGAAATAAATATATTGACCCCAGCCTACTTGTCCAAAAGTATTAGTTGCATATGTGGTGAGGTTATTATCTCTAGCCCTTTGTGCATTAGTCCATTGACCCGTAGGGGTCAGATGGCCATCTGGTGAAATCCAGCTACTGACAGGGGGGTCACTCCAGTGTGCCGTTGTATCTACCAAATCGCCTTTATTATTTGTAATATAGAAAGTTGTAGTGTAGTTTTTGGTAACAGTGCTGTGTACAAGCCATTCTGCCTGCCACAATCCTGAGAATTTATCTCCAGCTACTAAGTCTAATTTAATAGTTTCAATGCCGCCCATGTCAGCAATTACCGAATTGATGCCGGTAGCATCTTTCAATTTAATTGATACACTCATAGTATCCCCTGGTAATACCTTTTTGGGGTAAATCATCATTTCAAGAATATCTGTAGTGATGTTTATGTCTGCAAGCGCTGGCTTGTTGTTATCGATTTTTTCTAAAGCATTAGCGGTAACAATTAAGTTCCCCCAAATAGGGCTATTGTCATCGTCTAATGCAATTAATGAGTCCCCACAGGCAATATCGCAACCAGTAGTTGCTGTGCCAATCATACGTAAATTATCTTCTATACCATTTGGGAATGTGGAATTATTATCTAATGAGTATTGAGACACTGCCGAAAGAATGGCATTGATGTCTGCCGACCTCTCAGAGTTTCTAAGTTCTGCAAAGTGCTTGGCGGGATTAATTGCAATTATCACAAGGCCAAATATGATTACTAGTGCTGCAATTACTAATATTATTTCTAATATTGTAAAAGCTGATTTTTGCTTACTTCGGGGCATAATATTATTACTGATAACAATAAATATATCTAACGAGTCACAAGATTGCAAACCCTTGTTTGTGGTTTTCTATTGTATTAGAAGGGATGATTGTGGTATATGGTAAGAGAAATTATTGAGGTATTACTAATGGGAACTAAAAACCTTCAGCCGACATTTCTACCAGAAGAGTATGCTGACAAACTTATTTTATGTAATTGTTGCCAATTAAATCAAAGGGGGCTATGCCCGACGATGGCCGAAACTGGTTTGCCCCCAAGTATTGAAACAACTAACGATCTTGTTAACGCAAATTGTATTAAGTCTAAAGAAGTTCAACAAGCTTTAATTGCCCAGGTTAGAGAGCAGGTTGCAAAAGTAGGGTTTAGCTTTAACAGCTTCAATTAAAAGAGAGAAAATGATATAATTATTAAATACTTAGGTGTATTTTAATATTCATAATAAATGGTGAACGATCATGGCTCTGGTTTGGTTGAAAGAATAGCGGAGGAAATGGCAGAGTGGTCTGATATACCAGTGAACGAGAGGGCGTTGTCGCCAAAGTTGCGAAGAGAGATAGAGTTATACAGTACGATGGATGACGTTGATGCCTTTGCGAATTGTCTAAATTGCGGTAGGAGTAGAGGTGATACAGAATTCGGTACAATGGTGCTTAGATGCTTACAGAGGCGGCCCTATTTAAGAAATAGGTCGTGCTCAAATGTTTTTCCTCATGAGGATCCTACATGTATTCCATTAAGAGAGTCTTCACCTAATGGTGAAATTACAATCTCATCAATTGCAAGTAAATTACAAGTTTCAGATAAAGATCGTGCCTTATTGGCGCAATGGATGCTAGGCACTCTTCCTTTAGATAATGAACATATTGCAAAACCTATCCCCCCCAAATTAAATGAATTATTAAATGTTCTTGGAGAACAAGGCACTCAATTATTAACTTTAGGAGATAAATATTGTGGACCTTTACAACAATGTGCTGGAAAGTGTTTAGCTTGTTTTTCAGGATTGATGCAAAATAGTATTGATTCAAGGTATGATTTTTATGCTAATGGAACACCTGGTTATCAATATCAATTACCCGATTCTATTAAGCGAATTTTTGTCAGTATTGGTAATTATATGACGCCAGTGGTAGAAAGGGTGGGCGTATTTGCTTCGGCATTGCCACAAAAGAGTTAGCGTAAGCCACGAAAATAGAAATTGTTAGCTTCTGGTTTAGGGGGTAGATTATCTGTAGGGAGAGAATGCATATTTGCAATGGTATATAGAGTTCTTAATAATGAAGGAGATGCTTTGTGACAATTAAACTCTCTGCAGGTCTCACTTCTAATATCGTAACGCGAGCATTCACCGCCTACCATATTCATACAAGGAAAATGAAGTTGATTTCTTAAAGGCGTTCCATCTCGTAAAATGTCATCAATAATAAGGTAACAACAGATCGTGCAAAACGACCCATCGGGTAATATGCAGTTAGGTTGCTGTTCGGTCATATCAATTATTAATGCAATATGAGAGCTGATTATACAGGCTAAAAACCAATCTGTAAAAAATATCAAATATTATGTTAAACTTAGGGAAATTATTATGTACTTATGGAACAATTAGTAGTTCATCCTGGTTTATCTGGCAAAGAGGCGATCTACAGCGGTCAGTTTATTAATCCATATATCAATAGCATCAATTTTCAAAGACAGGGCAATTCACCAATTTGTTTACCTACTGCTACAAGGGTTGCGTTTCAAGGTTTAGGCATTACTGATATATCTGGCGTTCCATTAAATGATAATAGACGCATGGTAAGCGTCTTCAAAGCTCATGGTCTGCAAGAAGTTGCTAATAATTGCGCCTTTTCTGAACAAGTACCAGACATTATTAATCATTTTAGAGTTTTGAATAAACAAATAGGAATTTCGCCAATTGTAAGAGATACTACTGAATGGGCGAAAGCGCTTATTGATAATCATGTAGTTTTGGCAGGAGTTGACACTAGGTTTTTTTACAATACACCAGAACTAGATGGTCGTCATGCCCTAGCGGTCTTAGGTGTAGATATTCCTAGTCCAAAAGAAGTTGATAAAGATATGTCCTTTTTAGTCTACGACCCAAATACTCGTAGGCCCGATTGGATGAAGGCTCAAGATCTTTTCTCTTCACTAACTGGAAGGCAATTTCAGTTGTGGCGAAAATGATTAAATTTGTTGTTAATGCTAAAATATTACTATTCTAATTATTAATTCTTTAACTATGACAGGGTTTATTATCAATATTGAGAAAGAGACTCTCAATAATACATATTTTCGTAAAGTGCTTTATACCGGTAAGCATGGTCAGGTAGTTGTTATGTGTTTACAACCCGGTGAAGATATTGGTATGGAAGTGCATACAGAAGAAGATCAGTTTTTTAGGGTAGATAAAGGTCAAGGCAAAGTAATTATGAATGGGGAAGAGTATCAATTTGCAGACGGATATGCTTTTGTAGTACCTGCAGGTGTTGAACACAACATTATTAATACCTCTAGTGATGACACGTTGCATCTTTACACAATATATATGCCCGCACATCACCCAGAGGGAACGATCCATAGAACAAAGGCTGAGGCTTTAGAAGCAGAGGCAGAGGAATAGATCTATTAGTTGATGAAAACTCGCGCATCGTATATAATATAGATATATATCGATATCTCAATATATGGTGCTAGAATTATTTCCTGCGGGCGAAATAACACAAAATGTGGATTTTCATGGTCAAGAATTTTCAGGGCCGGCGCTCTCTTATCCTCAGACTGAAATTATGGCTGATGAAGAATTACCTGATGCTT
>CALARN010000064.1 GCA_937889205.1 uncultured bacterium | reverse complement strand
AAAGATATTAAGTTAATTCAAGAAATTGCTAAATGGTATATAGGTGATTTAGCTGCTCTAATGAAAGCAGAGAAAATGAAACTTCGTGATTTACCTTTGTCACCAAAAAATTTTGCAAAATTATTAACAATGTTATTTGAAAAGAAATTATCTGGTACCCTAGCTAAGCAATTGTTGTCAGCAATCTTTAAAACAAATGAAGAACCTGAAAGCTATGCACAAAAACATGGTATGATGGTTATTAATGATACTTCGGCAATACATGCTATAGCTCAAAAGGTTATTGAAAATAATTCAAAAGTGATAGCCGATATCAGCAAGAATCCAAATGCTATAAAGTATTTGGTTGGACAGGTAATGCGTGAAAGTAAAGGGAAAGCGGATCCTAAGATTGCGGAAAAAGTATTATCTGAACTTTTAAAAATTTAAGATACTTCTTTATTGAGGCTTGTGTTAGATGATGTTAATATTGTTTTATAGTTTACACAGCCATGTTTAAAAAAATATTAAGTTTCTTATTAATTACCCTATCAATTTTGCCAATGGGTGTTTTTGCTGAGGAGCTTGAGAATAATGACGGTAGTGAGCAAATCGTTGAAATCGTTGATGAGGCAATAAAGCTTGATTTATCGATAACAAACCAGAACTTTCCGGCTAAAGAAATTACATTTAAAATTGTCATAAAACCTGAAATAAATATTGCTAGGGCTCAATTAGCATGGATTTACAATGATAGGATTTTTGTAATAAGTGGTAGCTCAACAGAATTACTAAATTTAAAGGCTGGTGAAGAAGTAGTCCTCTACAAGACTTTTAATACAAAAAGAATTTTCTCATTTAATGAGAATTTGAAATATGAGATTGGAGCTAAAGTCACGGGGCTTGCTTTTGACAAAAACTATCTAAGTTCTAGAAAAGTGAGCTTTAGTATTAATAAAGATTTTGAACTCTTACCATTATTATCTGATTATCAGCAACAGAAAACAATTATTACTACTATTTATTGGCTATTAGCAATAATTGCTGGTATTGTTGTTATTTGGTTGATAATTTTAGGTATAAGAAAATTTAAAGCTTATTTAGAATCAGATTAAATATGAAGAAATTAAATAAAACAAAAAAACAAATTAAAATAGTAGATGTTTTGAACCCCTTAGGAGAAGATGCAAAAGAGAGTGTTGGCACTACATTTAAGCTAGTAACCTCTGCTCTAGCCCTAGTGTCTGCACTAGCCTGGAACGAGGCGATTAAAGGAGTCTTTGAATTAATGAAAGAAGATGCACTTTTGAAGTCTTTAGGAGTTTTATCTCCATTCATTTATGCAATTCTTGTAACAATTATTACAGTTTTTGTAATTAGAAAGATTGAGAGTATCAACAAAAGAATAATAGATAAAGATAAAAAGAAACAAGAAAAAAAAGAAAAGTAATATATAAAAATTAAAAACTGCCATTGGATGATGAATTTTTACTAACAAATCAATTAGGGGGCTATTCTTCAAGTACATTTCATTCTGGAAATACTAGAAAATATCACGGATTGTTAATTACCGCTGGAGATAATTTGCATAGGCAAGTTATTGTTAGTCAACTTGAAGAGAAGATCTTGAAGGCCAAAGATGAGTATTATCTATCTACTGTCGCATATTCTCCCGGAGATTTTGTTACAACCGGATTTAAGAACTTAACAAATTTCAATATCCACCCACAAACGGCCTCTTTTGATTTTATAATTGACAAGGGCATCAGAATTATTAAAGAGATTAATTTAGCTCAAGAGGCAAATACTGTAATCGTTCGCTATAAGATTAATGCGCAAGATAATTTCAAATTTTCGATATCTCCTTTATTAACTAAAAGAGATATCAATGAATTATCAAAGAACATTAACATAGATTCTTTTAAAGCGACTAGTTATTTAAATAGTGCGAAAATACAATTCGGAAAATTCGATGAACTAAATATTAAAGTGTTATCTTTTAACCCTAAAAAGCTTGTTAATCTTTCTCATAAAATATTTACTGATGCGCATATATATAAAAATTTGTATTATCGAGAAGATGCTCTCAGAAAATATGATGCTAGTGAAGACTTAGTTAATCCTTTAACAGTAGTGTTTAACATTGAGCCTGGCGAGAGTTTTATCAGCCTGCAATTTAGTTTTCACAATGCTTGTGATTATTTGTTAAAAAATAACAACAATGCCTTGAAGTTGGTTTATTCAATAGGTTTGAATAAAAAGGACACGATTAAAACCCCATTAGTTGAGTTTAAAGATTATTTACTTAACAGTTATCATAGCTTCTTGATAGATAGCGCTACAAAGAAAAGTATTATTGCTGGATATCCATGGTTTGCTGATTGGGGACGAGATACCTTTATCTCGCTTCCTGGGTTGCTACTAGCTACTGGAGAATTCGAATTTGCAAAACAAGTAATAAAGTATTGGTCAAAATATATTAATGATGGCTTGATTCCGAACGATTTAAGTGGAAAGATATATAATACAATTGACGCATCTCTATGGTATATAATGTCGATATATAGATACTATTTAGCTACCTCTGATAAAGAATTTTTAAATGAAATTTATCCTAAAGTCAGAAACTTATTACTAGAATTAATTAATGGCAGCAGTTTTTCAATTCAAGTAGATGAAAACGGTTTTTTAATTTGGAACGATCCTCAGTATAGTTTAACTTGGATGGATTCTCTTGTTAATGGTATATCGGCAACTGGAAGAATTGGAGCTTGCGTAGAAATTCAAATGCTTTGGTATAACTGCTTAAAGGCTTATGAATT
>CALARN010000063.1 GCA_937889205.1 uncultured bacterium | reverse complement strand
TGGTTAACAAAAGGAAGAGACCCTGCAACTAAGACTATCATCCCCTTATTCAATCCACCGGACGATATTAGCCCTGCGCGGCTAAGATATCTTCATACCATGAAGCTTGATGAGACATGTTTATCTGCTGCATTAATAAGGTTAGCCGTAAAACAGAAAATCACAATTAATAAAACCAATAGTACTTTCTCGATTAAAAACAATCCGGACAAAGAACTTTCCGAAATTTCAGATGAAGAAAAAGATTATATCGATAGTATTTTTAGTTCTTCAAACTCTATTTCTTTTGATAACTACAACCAGAGTAGCAGCAAAAGAATAATAAAAGCCTATAAGAAATTCGAAAAATCTATGAAAGCTTTTAATGCGAAGAACAAATATATTGAAAACAACCGTTTGTTATGGATTTGCACAACAATATTCCCACTAGTACTTTTTGTCGCCATTTCTTTTATTTACTCAATAGTCTCAGGGATAACAACAGGTTACCTTCCGCTGTTTTATTTAATTTTCTTAATTGTTGGATTGGCTTTAATTAAAACATTAGTGAAAATGGGCAGTGAAATAAAAAACGAACCAGTGACCTTTTTTACAGTATTTAAAATAATCGGATTCGTGTTCAATACTTGTTTTATATTGCTTTTCATTTGGGTAATAATTGTTCTAACCTTGACGACACAATATTCAATATTAACTGCTTTACTTTCATTTGTAATCTTGCTTTTACTTTATGGAGTCGCCTCTTTTATGCAACAAGCATTGAAACGGCGAACACCTGAAGGCAGAAAATTAGCTGATGCAATTTTAGGCTTCAAAATGTTTCTTGAAACTGCGGACAGACATAGAATTGAAGTACTTATTCCCGAATTGCCTCTCTATCTAGGCACAAAGGCATCAAACATTGATCCTGTTGTAGCAAGACTAAAGCTATTTGAATACTACTTACCATATGCTGTTGCTCTAAATATTGAAAAGAAGTGGTCATCAAAGTTCACAGATGAGCTTAAGACTGTAGAAACAGGCGAAAACAATCTGGACTGGTACACCAGTGCCGGAGCATTTTCTGCCGCATCTTTTTCTTCGAGTTTTAGTAGCGGATTAAGTAGCTCAATAGCATCTTCGTCTTCTACCGGATCTTCAGGCAGTAGTGGCAGTAGCGGTGGAGCAGGTGGCGGTGGCGGTGGCGGCGGCGGTGGTGGTTGGTAATAATCCCTAATTAAATCTTTGATAAGGAAAGGGGTGATATACAGTAATGGTTTATCGTTGAGATATTCATATATTTTACGAACTACACTTATGGACAAAGCTAGCTCAGTAAATGATACCGCATATTTTGCAGGCGGGTGTTTTTGGCATATCGAAGAGTCTTTTCGCTGTCTCAAAGGAGTTATTGATACTAAAGCAGGCTTTATGGGTGGTTCTTTAGACAACCCCAGTTACGAGGCTGTTTGTACCGGCGAAACTGGCCATGCAGAGACAGTTAAAGTTATGTATAATGCGGAGCAATTATCATTTAAGAAACTATTAAAACATTTTTTCGAGATTCATGATGCAACTTCATTAAATAGACAAGGTCCAGATATCGGCACACAGTATCGCTCCGCGATCTTCTTCACTAACCCACAGCAAGAGAGAGAAGCACGAGCATTTATTGAAAAAATGCAAAATAATGGTAAATATTCCTCAAAGATAGTTACTGAACTAACTCCCGCTAGCAAGTTCTGGCAAGCCGAAGAGTATCACCAAAATTATTTGGCTAAAAATCGTATGCGCGCCTGCGTAATTTAGTTGCAAAAGAGCCTTACTTGTTTCGTTTATATAATTGAAACAATACCGACCCAAAGCAAGTATCAGTTTCAATAAAACTGCAATAGATAGTTAAAATGCAAAACAGGCTTTTAAGGGTTTATAAGGAATTAGTTTCAAGCATTTCGGTTTAGAAAGAATTTTGTGAATGATTAGTTCGAATTCAATAGGTTTGTCGTCCTATACAAAGGGCACCTGAAGCGACCAAGTCTTGATGGTCGCTTCACTTTTTTATGAATGTATCGTATTCATTGAGAAACTCAACATGCTCTTTTCTTAGCTTAAAGTCAAGGCTTTGCATATTTTCTTCTATATGCTGTCTTTGAGTTGCTTTTGGTATTACTAATACTCCCTTTTCATTTACAAGCCAATTAAGAGATATCTGGGCAATTGTTTTATTATATTTACTAGCTATCTCTTGAAGCCTTTCCGAATCGTACTTCTCAAAAAACACCTGGTTTCTTAATGGCTGATAAGCAACCACTTTAATATTGTTTTGATTGCAAAATGACAGTAACGAATCAGGAGCTCTTTCCCGATCAACTAGATTAAGCTGTATTTGATTAGCTACGATTGGATGTTTGCTAATGCTCATTGTCTGTTTTAACTGTTGCTCATCAAAATTACTTACAGCAATGTATCTTGTCAGACCAGCATCGACAGCGTCGTTCATGCCTAAGATATATTCATCTATAGACTCGGGAACATTTGCAGTATGAGCATAAAGCAAATCAAGATATGAAACACCAAGTCTTTGTAGCATTTTCTTTACGCATGGTACTACTGCGTTTCTAAGCATATGCCCCTTTGACAATTTATCTGCAATAAAGATGCTTTCTCGAGGCGTATCTTTGATTGCAATACCCACTAATTCTTCACTATGCCCATCACTGTAGCTATAAGCAGTATCAATATGATTTTGCCCAAGACTTATGCTATATTTGATTGCCGCAATAACCTCATCATCCTTGCTATAGTCAGCAAAATCTCTATTAATATCTAGATGAAAACCACCCCCCATTAAAAAAGTTCCTATTCCAATTGGATTGACTGTATTTATATTCAACATGGTTATAAGACTAAAGTAATAATTCCCAAAGTTACACCAATTATGCCAATTATCTTTTTAAGATTTAGGCTTTCTTTAAAAATCAAAGCAGAAAACAAAGTGATTGGCGTAATTGAAGCTGTATTAATGATATTTACAAAACCAATATTTGGCGCTGTATCTAAGGCAAATTGCATAAACATATTAAAGAAACCGTTGCTAACACCCATAATGATTAATAGCAGAATTATGAGCTGTGACATTTTTGGTAATTGCAACTTTCCTTGTTTAGCATCTTTACCGGCAGTTATTGCATAAAGTACTGCCACAATAGTAAAAGTATAAAAGGTTCGTACCACAGGATCAACACCATTTATCAATAACCACTTTGAAGCCAGTACTAAATTACCAAATAAAAAGAATGCTAAAAACGACGGTAGTATCCATTTTTTGTTATCTACTTTAGCTAAATCTTTTGCTGGCTTATCTACCATTATTAGAATAGAGAAGGCTATTACCATCAAGATTGCAATAATACTCTTAAGATTAATTTCAGAACCAAACAATACAATCGCCGCAAAGGTAGTATAAACTGCATAGCTTTTTTGGATTATTAACGAGTAACCGCTATTGGGTGCATTTTGAATCCCCTTCAGTGAAAAAATATTGCCTAAATAACTGAAAAGCAATGTACTTAAGAAAATATATATCAAAAATTCCCAACTTAGTATCAGTGATTTTTGCATTACTACTGTTGTTGCCAATAATACAGGCACTGCAGGCAAAAACAAGGCTACATTACAAATGATGTTAGGAACTTGCATTTTCTGCAGCTTTCTTAATATTAAGTACTGCAATATTGAGAAAGAAAACATTAATGCGCTAGCAATAATCCAATTCATAATTTTAACATTTGACATCTATTAGTTAGTAGTATATACTACTAACATATATTTACTTAATCTTTTATATTTACTCTATTAAGTAATATAGCATTATACTGCCTAGTAGATAATATTGCAACTATGGAATCTATTCTAAACAATCTTGGCTTATCGCCAAACGAAATTACCATATATAAATATATTCTTTCTAACCCAAACTTAACAGCAGCCGCACTTGCAAAACAATTAAATCTCGATAAGTCGTCAACTTATCGAGCCTGCGATAACTTAATAAAGCTTGGCCTGCTAATTAATTCGCCAAAGAAAAGAGGTACGACATATATTGCTAACAATCCGGAAGTGTTGACCAACTTGTATTCGGCAAAAATGGCAGAATACTCTGCTCTGGGCGAACAACTACCCTCATTAATCAAGTCTTTACAAGAACAAAAAAAAGCCCTAGCTAGAAATGTTCAAATTAAAACAGAATACGGACTTGAAGCAGTAAGAAACATTATGGAAGACAGCCTTAATAATAAAGAAAAAGTAATTCGTGAATGGCAACAAACCGACAAAAGCTATTACCGCCAAGACGAGCAAGTAGCATATATTCTGGATTTTGCAAAAAGGAGAATTAAACAAGGTATTCAGATTAAACAACTTGAAGCCAATCTTTCTTTTGAAGAATCAGGCTTTAAAGAGATTATGTCTAGCTCAAAAAAGCACCTCAAAGAAATCAGGCTAATGCCTAAAGGCTTTGAAGATAAGAACACTCTTAGAATTTGGGACGACACCGTTAATATTATTAGCTTTGATGAACAAGAGGATTATGTAGTAGTAACAATAAAAGATCGTTATATCAGTGAAATTATTCGCAACCTTTTCGATTTCGTCTGGAGACAAAGCTCACAGTATTAACATGAACAATACACAACGAATTAACCAACTAAAATCAGTAAGCTTTACGGGCCCTACAATTTACTGGATGTCTCGTGAGCAAAGAGTTCAAGATAACTGGTCATTAATCTACGCCCAACAACTTGCTAATGAACAGAAACAACAATTAATAGTTTTCTTCTATTTGCACCCAATTAATAAATATAACCCGCAACACTACTTATGGATGCTAACCGGACTAGCAGAAGTATCAACGGAGCTTGAGAAATTAAACATTCCTTTCATTGTCACCACTAATAATCCAGAAAAGTCTTTAGTCGAACTATTTGAGCAAACCAAAGCTGCAAACCTATTTATTGACATGTCGCCACTACACTCTGCAAAAAAAAGGACTGCAGCTATTACTGCAAAATTAAAAGCAGCAATCTTTGAGGTTGATGCTAGAAACAGCGTGCCCGTATGGGAAGTCTTAGACAAGCAAGCCTACGCAGCAAGCTCGATTAGAGCTAGACTAGTGCCCTTATTATTAAAGTATTTTACCGACTATCCACAGGTTTTTCGCAATAATTTTCAACATAAGTACCCCTACCCAGATTTTAAACAAATTGTTAAGCAGCTTAACTTAGATACCATAAAGATTAACCCACACTATCCAGCATCCGGAACTAAAGCGGCAAGGCTAAAATTAGTAGAGTTTTTAAAAACAAAAGCGATTAAGTATGAAAAGAATAAAAACAACCCACTTTTAACTGCCACCTCAGGCTTATCTGCATACCTACACTTTGGGCAAATCTCTTCTTTAAGAGTGCTACTAGAGTATAAAAAAGCGTTTCCTGAAACTAACATATTCGACAAGAAAATCTACTCGCAAAGCTTTTTAGATGAAATAATTGTTCGCAAAGAATTAGCAGAGAACTATTGTTACTACAACGAGAACTATGACAACCTAAAAGGTGCTGTAATTTGGGCCCGTAATGAGCTAGAACGCCATAAAGTAGATGAAAGAGCGTATCTGTATTCGTTCGCAGATTTAGAAAATGCAGAAACCCATGACGAACTTTGGAATACCTGTCAGAAACAGCTTGAAATAACCGGATACATGCCCGGATACCTAAGAATGTATTGGGCAAAGAAAGTTTTAGAATGGACCAAATCCCCAGATGAAGCATTGGCTTTTACCATCAAATTGAACGATTATTACTCACTTGATGGTAGAGACCCAAATGGTTACGCCGGAATTCAATGGGCCATAACAGGACTACACGATCACCCTTGGCAAAGTAGAAAAGTATTTGGGAAAATCCGCTATATGAGTCAACAGGCTTGCGCGAAACAGTTTAATATTGAGGCATACATCAAACAAAAACAGCTACTAAAGTAGCTGTTCTGTTTTAAAAGCAATCGGTCAGTTATAGTGTGATTACTATTTTAAAGAAACTATTAAATTTTGCAAATAAAAAATATATAAATAATGCTACGGGTTAACTTATTTTTTCTTTAAACACCCTCAAGCTGTTTTATTGTGCTTAATAGGATATAATTATAGGTATAATTTGTTTAAGAAATGTAAATGCAGATACACATCATCACAATCTTTCCTAATATGTTCACATCCCCTTTCGCAGAAAGCATTATAGCTAGAGCAATTAAGCAGGAAAAGCTAACGATTGTGATTCATAATCTAAGAGACTGGACTACAGATAACTATCAATCAGTCGATGACCACCCTTACGGTGGCGGCGCAGGCATGGTGATGAAAATAGAGCCTATTTACAAGGCAATAAGAGATATTAAAAAAGAGCTTACAGGTAATACCAAAGTTATCGTGACAAGCGCCAAAGGTAAGACATATTCGCAGCAACTAGCTGTAGAGTTTTCCCAGGTTGATAATTTAATCCTTATCTGTGGGCATTACGAGGGCATTGATGAAAGAGTCATTCAACACTTTTGTGACTATGAGATATCAATTGGGAACTATGTCTTAAGTGGAGGCGAAACAGCCGCTATGGTGGTTGTAGATTCTATTGCTAGACTTTTACCCGGAGTAGTGGGAAACCAAGAGTCATTAGAAACTGAATCGCATAATCATCCTGGGGTTCTTGAATACCCACATTACACAAAGCCTTCATGCTTTGTAACTGAAGAGGGCGAAGAGCTAAAAGTACCGGAAGTGCTACTTTCTGGCGACCCCAAAAAAATCGCCATGTGGGAAACCGAACATACAAAAATTCAGGAATAAAATTAATCTAAAAATCTCAACAATACCTCTGCAACTTCTTGTGCTGCGGTATCTGCTTGCCCTTCTTGATTCTGTACAATATACATAGGGCTATGAGTTACCGCTGCAAAGGCACTGGTAAAGTATCTGGTAGTATCAAGATTTGTCTGGACATCTTGTACTGTTTTATCATGCTCTCTTTTGCGTTCTTTATCTAATAGCCTTCTTTTAAAGATATCACCGGCATTAGCTTCGATAATTATATAGATATCTGGTACTACTGATTGCAGAAATTCTTTTGGTAGACCCGGCAAGTACCCCTGCTTAGTTTTCAAGGCGGCATGCGTTTCAATAATATAGTTTGTTTTTTCATCATTCCCAATAAGTCTGCGGAAATAATGCACCACCTCTTTCTGTATTTGCTTTTGAAACTTTAGGCTTAGGTGCCTAATTTCATCTTTCGCTACTTTGATGCTATTTTGATCTCTTACATATATGAATTCGCCTTCACCTTGTTTAACAATAGCAACGCCTCTTTTGTCATCAGCCGTAATCACCTCT